>DAORIL010000281.1:0-8077 GCA_035438525.1 Pyrinomonadaceae bacterium | reverse complement strand
TGCGAAACTACTAATGGACTGTTAAGTCTTGGTAATGCAGCAACTTCCCTTTCATCATTGATAACAAAAGCGTGGTTTGGCGCATAACCTTTGACACCGATCATTTCGGGATGGTCGGGATTTCCAACCACAATAACATGACGATTTTCTGCCGCTGCCCGTGCTGCCAGTTTTTGGACGCGAGTCACAAACGGACAAGTCGCATCAACTACTTTTGACGATTTTTCTTCTAATTCGCGCTGAACCTCCGGCGTAACACCGTGGGCTCTGATAACTGCGGTTTCGCCGCGTTTGATTTGGACAGGCTCAGAAATTGTCGTCACACCTTTTTTACCTAAACGATCCATTTCTTGTTGGTTATGAATCAATGGTCCAAGCGCACGAACAGTGTCGCCCTCAGCCAAAGCCTCCTCGACCATATCAACCGCCCGTTCAACTCCAAAACAAAACCCAAATTCGTCAGCTAATAAAACTCGCATAAATTTCTACGGCAAAGTGCCTAAATGAATCATAACAAAAAAGTAAAGATAGTAAAATGGAAAATGGAATTGGGAATATGGAAAAGAAGAAAGTTTATGATTATTTAACTTCTATTTTAGGAACTTGAGAAAATAGGGATCAAATTAAATTCATTTTCTAATTTTGTGTCCGCTTAAATTTCCCAATCCGTCGTAAGTAGCGTATTTATAAATGTCGGAAAGCGTTGGATAGTTAAAAACACTGCTGATAAAAGCATCAATCGTTCCTTCAAAGTGCATGACCATCATCCCGATATGAATAATTTCGGCGGCGTTGTCTCCGATAACGTGAACGCCAAGCAATTTTTTATCGGCTTTGGCAAAAATAAGTTTGAGCATTCCGCGTTCGTTACCGATGATTTGCCCACGCGGATGATCGGCGTAACGCGAAATTCCGACTTCGTAATCAATATTTTTTCTTTTGGCTTCTTCTTCGGTCATTCCAACCATCGAAACTTCGGGAATCGTATAAATTCCGTATGGAAGCAAAGCCGCCATTCTATCTTTGTAGCGAAAATCAAAAGCGTGGCACATTGCGACACGACCTTGTTCCATCGAAGTTGAAGCCAGCGAAGGAAAACCGATCACATCACCCGCCGCGTAAATATGCGGAATTTTTGTTTGATAATGTTCGTTGACTTCCAACTGTCCGCGATTATTTGCCGCCAAACCGATGTTTTCCAGCTTTAATTTCGCAGTGTTTCCGACTCGTCCGGCAGCCCATAAATGTGTTTCGGAAGTCAAAACTTCTCCGCTTTTCAGATACGTTTCACACATTCCGTTTTTCATTTCTACTTTTTCGACTGAATCATTGAAAATGAATTTCACGCCGAGCAGTTTCATTTCATCAACCAGCAATTGTGAGATTTCTCCGTCAATAAACGGCAAAATGGAATCTCTCGGCTCAATTAAAGTAATTTCAATCCCGAGCGCGGCAAACATACAGGCATATTCGCAACCGATGACTCCCGCACCGATAATTACCATTGATTCCGGGATTTTAATCATATGAAGAATTTCGTCGCTGTCGTAAACCTGTTCTTCTTCAAAAGGAATTGTATTTGGGCGAAAAGGATAAGTTCCAACTGCAATCAAAATAAAATCACCTCTGAATTTTTCAGCACTTCCGTCAATTCCAATGGTGTGTTCATCAATAAAGTAAGCCGTGCCTTGAACCTGTTTAACTTTGTGTTTTGCCAGATTTTCATTAATCATCTCAATTTCTTTTTTGATGATAAAGTTTTTTCGAAACATCAAATCCTGCACCGTAATTTGTTTGCCAAAATTAAATTCGATGCCATACATTCCGCGCTGTTTTTTCCCCGAAAAGAAAAGCGAAGTTTCGCGCAGAGTTTTGCTCGGCAGAGTTCCGGTGTTGACCATTGCCCCGCCCACCACCGGCTCTTTTTCGATAATTAGAACTTTTTTGCCGATATAAGCCGCCTGTGCAGCCGCTTTTTCACCGGCAGGACCCGAACCGATAATAATTACGTCAAAATGTTCCATCGTTTTCAGTTAAAAAAGAAAAGTGTCTATATATTCTTCCCAACTTCCTGAACTTCCCAAACTTCCTAAACTTCTACCGAATCGGCTCGCGCAAAATAATGTCTGCAGCTTGACTAGCTAATTCGGCGGCTTCGGGCTGAGTTTTTTTCAAATGTGCAATCTGCATTAATGCTTCGCCCGTGCGTGAAAGCAAGCGCACAAGGTCACCTTCTTCGGCTTTGGTGCGCGAAACGAGTTCGTCCCAGCTCATCCCATTTGCCCACGCTTCGGCGGTTGCAATCGCTGAATAATTCATTTCGGCGGCAGGTTCAATTCCGTTTTTCCACTCAACATCTGCTACTTCATGGGCAATTTGTTCAAATTTATCAAGGATTTCAAGAATTTTGCCCGATAAATGAAGTTCGCCGTAATTGCGGTCGCCGTCCGATGCTAAACCCGCCATTAAACCTGCAACCTGTGACGGCTCAACATTTTGAAACAATCCGGCTTTTAACGCTTCCCCAACTAATAACGGTCGATCGACGCGAACATCCGCCAGCCATTTTCCTGTTTCAGTAACTTTTTGCGTAGGAAAATCCAAGTAGCCAAAATGATGCAAAATTTTGGCACGACGCTCAAACGGCAGCCAAACCTCGCCCCGTAAATATTCAATATCGCGCTCAGTTCGCTCTAAAAATTCGGCATCGTTCCAGGTTTCATAAAGTTTCGCGGTTGTCGTATCGTTTGGCGAAACGAGCATCAGCATTGAATCAATGATTGCAATTGTATCTTCGTTGTCGCCCGATTTATGAATGTATTTCGGCTCGTCAAGCGGCGGATTTTTGTCTTCCAAAATTTCGTAAAAAGCCTTTTCGATTGAATCTTCATTGAGCGGATATGTTTTTGCATAAACACGACTTACACGACTCAGAGGAAATGAAGTTCCGCCACCGTTATCTTTCATCGCCGAAACTTTTTCGCCAAAAACACTCAGCACCAAAAAGAAACTTTTTCCGCCTCGACCTTGTGAAACGATTCGCCCTTCCGTTACATTTTCGCGTAACCAATTGGCCCGAATTTCCGCCCGCAACATCGGCATTTTTTCGTTTAAGCGATTTTTGGCACTCATCAAACGTTCAAAACCAAGCGCATTTTCGAGTGTTAATCCATCTGAAAGTTTTTCTAAAATCTGCGCTTTTCTTTCTGCACAATGCCTTTCCAGATTTGAAATTTGTCGCGCCGTATCCCGAAACGCAAAACTTTTTTCGGCAATCTCGCGGACGTGTGAAAAACTTTTGAAGGCATCCAGCAGGTTTAACAAGCTCGTGTAAGTTGCTTTGAATTGAGAAGTTAGTGCATCAGGTTGCGATTTTAAAAGTGTGGCGATACGTTGCGGATTTTGAAAATTTGAAGGCGCAAGGATACAAAAACCGACATTATCCTTACCACGTCGTCCAGCACGTCCTGTCATTTGCTGCAATTCGGAAGTTTGCAAAGGCCGCCAACCGTCATTTCCGCGAGTATCGGCAAAGCTCAAACAGACGGTGCGAGCCGGAAAATCAACTCCCGCCGCCACAGTTGAAGTCGCAAAAATCGCATCCAAAAGACCTTTCGACATCATTTTTTCAACCAACAATTTCCAAGCAGGAATATGTCCGGCGTGATGTGAAGCAACTCCGGCGCGAATCAGCAAATTTTTATGCTTGTGTTTAGAGATCTCAGGATTTTCTTTAACATATTCATTATAAAGCAGTTGACGTTTTTCACGCCGTTCATCCAACTCGCCTTTTTTAGTTGCCAGCGCAACTTCGGTGGCGGCTTCGTCACAACGCCGTCGAGTCGGCAAAAACAAAATCGCAGGCAAAAGATTATAGCTTCGCAAACTTGCAATCAGTTGAGGCGGCGGAATTTCGGTAACTTTTTGATTCATTGCATTAGATTTTAACGCAAAGTCGCCGAGACGCGAAGACGTGAAGATTTTTCTGGAAATTTTGTGGTTGGATTGGTGGTTTTTCAATCAAAGTAAATAATTGCTTGAATTGAGTTTGTTTTAAGAACTGATAAAATGAAGGTGAGGTAAATATGTCGTTAGAATTACCAAATTTTCAGCAATTAGTAGGAAACCAATCCGAAAGGCTCAATGGAATTAAATCTTGGGAAAATCTCAAAATAATTGGCAAAAATAATTTGGAAAGAATTGTCCAACTTTCCCAGGAAAATATTTACAAGATGATGTCCGAAGGTGAAAGTCCCGAAGAAATGAAAGAAATTCGAGTCGGAATTGATTACATCAAAAATGAGTTAATGCCGAAATCTTTGCAAAAACCTAATTTACCGCGACTCCGCAATGAATCTTTTCATAAAAACGACAAAGTTGTTACTTATTTGGGTGATACACTTGAAATTATTAGCGAGACAGATTGGATAAATGGAATTGTAATCGCTGTTGTCAAAGCATTTAACAAAGATTGGGCAGATGGAAAACCAAACAGCGGATATTTTTGGAAAGTAACCGTTCAAACTCCAAATAATATATTTCCTAACAAAAATACTTTTGTTTTTTCGACCAGCGAACCGCGAGTTTTATTTGATTGGGAATATGAGTATCTGAAAAATAGTGGTGATTTTGATTTCTTGCAAATATTCTCCGACAATGCTTTTCGAGAATGGAAACCACTTTGGTGCATTGAAAATGATTTTGAAAACGATGTGTCAAAAATGAATATGAAAGATTGGATTTTGAATGGAAAAGTAGCTGATTAAACTTTACTCAAACAACCCCTTTTCTTTTCCCTTATCCTGAAACTGCCTCGCATCGGTGCGTTTTTGCGAAGTATATTCTTCGGTCGTGTTGCGCGTTACAACTTCATATAAAACGGCTTGTTTATCATCTTTTTTGCGTAAAATTCTACCAAGACGCTGAATATGTTCACGGGAAGATCCTGAACCTGAAAGGATTATTGCAACGGACGCATCAGGAATATTGACACCTTCGTTCAAAACTTTTGAGGTTGCAAGTGCCAAAACATTTCCGGCGTTAAACGCATCGAGCCAGAATTTGCGCTCTTTGACATTGGTTTCGTGCGTGATGGCGGGGACGAGATAATCGTTGGAAATGCGATAAACCATTTCGTTTTCGGCAGTAAAAATCAAAGTTTTGTCATGACGATGACGAATCAATAAATCTTGCAAAACGTGGAGTTTAGCCTCTGTTCCAAGCGCGATTTTTTTGTAATTGCGATAGGCTTTCATCGCCCGTCTGCCGTCTTCGCTTCTCGCGCTTTGGATCAAAAATAAACGCCAACCTTCCTGACCATACGGCAAATTCATTTTACGGCGAAAGTTAGTATAAATCGTTCGTTCGGTTTCATACATTTCGCGTTCTGCTTCGGTTAAATCAACCTCAATTCGTTCCAAAGTGTAATCCGCCAAATATTCTCCGGCAATTTGCTGTGCTTCAAGCCGGTAAACTGTTTTGCCAATCAGTCTTTCGAGTTCGCTTTCGCCTCCGTCCGTCCGTTCAGGCGTAGCAGTTAAACCTAAGCGAAAAGGAGCGATAGCAAACTCGGCGGCGTATTTATAGCCTTCGCTTGGCAAGTGATGCGCTTCATCGAAAATCACTAAACCGAATTGATTTCCAAGTCGTTCCTGATGCCGAAAAGCCGAAGCATAAGTCGTGACGGTAATCGCTCCAATTTCGTAAAATCCGCCGCCGATCAAACCGATTTCAGCATTAAAAGTCGAAAGCAAAAGATCATACCATTGATTCATTAAGTCAATGGTTGGAACAATTACCAACGTTTGCCGTCCGCACATCTCGATCGCCATTGTTGCAACGTGAGTTTTCCCCGCACCTGTCGGCAAAACAATCACTCCGCAACGATTATAAGTGCGCCAATTTTCAATTGATTCGGTTTGATAAGGTCGCGGCGCGAGCTGAAATTTTTGCTTGAAATCAAACTTAGCATATCCATTTGCTTCGTCTGTGTAAGGTATTTTCGTCGAAATAAACTCTTTAATAATATGACGATAGCAAAAGGCAGGAGCACGAAATTGCCGCGTCCGATTATCCCAAACGAAAGCATTTGGAACGGAATCGGTTTCGCTTGCTCCTTCGAGAATTAAGGTGCCTGAATCAAATTTAAGGGTGAACATAATCAATATTGTTTATCTTTCAATCAGTCGAAGCAAGTCTGGAAAACCGTCGATTTGAAAAAGGAAAGTCCATTCCCATTAAAAACGCGGCGATAAATCCGAAAGCTAAAGCAAATAGAAAAGTTAGGTAAAAACTATCAAATGCAGGCTTTACGACTTCATATTTTATCGTTGTAAATATTATTCCACTGGCAACGAAAAGAATTGCCAACCATTGATAGAGCCTTAATCCGTAATAAACAGGCGTTTGCGGCTCGCCCCGGTAATGTTCTTCGACAAAACGGCTTAATCCCGTCAAAATTAAATACAAACCGACAATCATCGGAATTGAAACTTCTCGATACCAGAGCGAACTTAAAATAAAACCGATGATAAAACACGATAAAACCGAATATAATTGAGTATTATGGAGCGGCAATTCACCTAAATTTGAAATGACCAAAACTCTTGAACGCGGATGTCGGTAGCAAATTCCAATTTCAGAAGATGTTTCTTTGCCGTGACAGCAGCCTTGCACCCAACATCTGAACCGTCCCGAACCTTGCACCCACGGCGCGGCAACGGTAAATGCGCCAAATAAAAGCCATAGATCTATACTGAAAAATTTTGAGACTAATAAAATCCCCAACAGACCACCAATGAAACCTCCAAAAAAACCGAACGGGCGCGACAATTTGGCAGAACCTTCGATAATTTGCGCCCAAAGTCCCGCCGCGATTATCGAGCAGATACAAATTATAAAAACCGCAATCGGCTGATTGGTTAAAAAAGACGTAATAAAAATTCCCGCAAATCCTGCGATTCCCGGAAAAATTGCGTGGCTGATAATCCGCATTTTGCCCAGATAAAATTCCTGATAAGAATTTGCCAGCCATTCGCTTTTTGCTCTTAACCAATTCCAAACCAACCCGTAATTTACTGAAAAATAAAATAAAACCCATCCCGCGAGAACATCTGACAATGAGTGCATTCCGGTTGTAATACAGCTTACGGAAATAATGACAGCGAAAAAATAAAATAGTTTTCCCCATTTCGGAAAAGTTTTTGCGTAAAAGTAAGCCGCGAAAAATGCCCACGCAACGTGAAAAGAAGGAAACGCACCGGCTGGTGAAGTCCATTCTCTTTCCAGAGTCAACAATTTTCCAAAATAGTCATCGGGATTGAAAGGCTTGTAAGATGCAACCAAAGGCAGAAAAAATTGGAGCAGTAATCCGACTGAATTCATTAAAAATCCGGCAATCGCTGCTTTTCGGAGAACTTTAGAATTTTTGATAAAAAACGGAAGAAATATCACAAACGGATAAGCCAACAGATAAATAATTTCGGTAAACGCCAAAACAGGAATTTTATCTTCAAAAGAAAAATCTACGAATATTTTTGCTAATGAATTACAAGCTAACGGGATTTATAAATTTTATCTCGCCTTCATGAATAATGAACTGGACTATTTTAAAATTTATAAAACTATTTCGGAGAAAAAGGCTTATGAATTGTTGCATCAGCAAATTCCTGATACCTATGGCGAAAACATCATCCGACAAATAAACAGTAATTCAAGCGAATTACATAAAAATGTGGTTCTTATAACCATTGAAAGTTATAGCGGTGAGTTTTTAAAAATGAATGGAAATACACAAAATTTAACGCCATTCATTGATAGCTTAGCAACCAAAAGCTTACTATTCACTAACCTTTATGCTGTAGGAAACAGAACTGTAAGAGGATTAGAAGCCGTAACCTTATGTTTACCTCCAACTGCTGGTGAAAGTGTCATAAAAAGAAAAGACAATAAAAATAAATTTTCAACTGGATTCATCTTCAAACAAAAGGGTTACACTGTAAAATACATGTATGGTGGAGATGCTTTTTTTGACAATATGGAAGATTTCTTTAAAGGAAACGGTTATGACATAGTCGAT
>DAORIL010000280.1:0-8088 GCA_035438525.1 Pyrinomonadaceae bacterium | reverse complement strand
CATCAAAAAATGAAATACTCCAATAAGTTGTAGAAGCTTCAACTGCCAAAATATTCTTTTTGTTTTTCATAGAGATCTCGTAAAGTATTGCAATTTAAGCCTTTTCAGTGAAGGTAACAAACGCTTAAAAATATCTAACCCCTGATAAATAATTCTTGGATATTTATCAAAATCCCCATTAACTTCAATGGTTGCCTGAATCGGATTTGGAGGAAACCTTTTTTTAATTTGAATCCATAATTCTTTTCGATCGGAAAGTAAATGTTGAATAGGTTTTAAAGGGGTGTTAAGTCTCCATTCCTTTTCCAAGGTATTAATTAGCCATTTTGGAATTTTTTTTGCCTCATTTTCAATCGGGGTGTTTTTCAAATCAAGTTCCAGATATTTGTGGGCAACTCCAATCGCACAAACAATCCAACGCCTTCTTTTCTCATCAACTACAGAAAGGCATTTTTCCCAATCAAAATCATTCTTCCTGTTTTCAATGGCATAATACAAATCCCAGAGCTTATCTTTATACTCTCCGCCGTCATTTAACCAATGAACGCAGATTATTCTCAAATGATCTTCTTCACATGGAATCTTCACTTTAATTTCGCCAAATTCAACAATTTCAGCTCTTTGATAAAGCTCTTCAAAACTTAAACTATCTAGATGCCTGACGCCATTATGTAAATCAATTAAATATTCAAATGAATTATTTTCTTTAAAATTTACAGCTGATTCAAATTCTTGAGGGCTAAAAACCAAATCAAAATCTACAAATGTTCTTTCAAAGGGCTTTGGATATTTTCTGGCAGTTACCCAACCTTTTATTAATAGGGGTTTAAACCCTGCAGCTTCAAACTTTTTCCAAACTTGGGCAATTCGATGTTCATGAACTTTATGTTGTATTATTTTGAACTTAACTTCTGCAACTTTTTTATCCAGTTCAATTTCAAAATTTTCCTTCATAAAACAATTTTAATACCCAATTTCCTCTAAAAAAGGCAAAAATTTATCGGCAAAGGATGCTGCTTCTCCTCGGATAGTTTTTATAATTTTTGCTTCATTGGTAATAATACTTAAAACTTGTAAGACAAATTTTGGATTTTGTCGGATTGAAACTGAATTCGAAATACTTTCGATTATACCTTCACCTGAACTAACAATTTTTGGATTAAATTTACCTTTTTTCTTAAACTTAGAAATTAGGATTACCCCGACTTTTAGAGGTTCCACGCCTTTTTTTCCACCCAGTTCTTCAACATCAATATCTACCTGTTGATAATCATCAATAATACCTCGAATAGATAATTTTTTTGTAAATGGATGAACCAAACCTTTACTATCCAAAACCGCATACTCATCAGAATAATAATCAAGTCCCCGTTTAGCCAGTTCTGCTACCAGTGTGGTTTTCCCGGAAAAACTTCGTGCAGGAACAAGAATTGCTTTGCCTTTATACCCAACCACACCTGCATGTAAAAATACAAAATTTTCAGCAAATTCAGCCACAGTCAGGCGGATTTTAGAATCTAAAAAGTCTAATTTATCTTTAACATACAAAAAATCAATTATTTCATCATCATCCTTATTAAGCCAAATTTTTCTTGGGCTCCCCCTTTTTGTCAAATAAACTGAGAAACAATGGTTGATTTCTTCAAATGAAATGCTTTTAATATCTATTGGTAATAAATACGGAAGTCCTTCTTTAATTCTATTAATAATAGTTGCATCATTCGAACGAACCCCAATTTTGACCCCAAAGACTTCAAAAGCCAAAAATTCTTTCCATTTTACCTTTCTAAAGTCAGGTTTTTTCTCCGGTTTCCACTCCATTTCCGGTAAATTAATAACTGTGGTCATAAATTCAAACTAAACTATGTTTTAATTTTTCTATAGTTATGATTGAGGTTCCAATTTCCTCCACTACAAAACCAGCCGCAATATTGGCAATTTTTGCTGCTGTGGGTAAATCAATTTTTGCTCCAAGTGAAACAGCTAAAGTTGAGATCACAGTATCCCCCGCCCCTGTAACATCATAAACATGCCGCGCTAGCGCCGGTAATTGAAAAGGTTCTTGATCCCTTCTAAATAATGTCATTCCATCTTCACCTTGAGTAATTAAAAGTGACTGTAAATCCAATTCTTCCAGTAATTTGACACCTGCAAAAAAAACATCCTCAGCACCTGAAGCCTCAAATGCTTCTTTTTTATTTGGAGTTAACAAAGTTGCCCCTATATATTTTTTGTATTCTTTCCCTTTGGGATCCACTAATATTTCTTTATTTTTATTTATGCCTGCTCTTATCAGACGCAAAATTAAATTTTCCGTTAATACCCCTTTGGCATAATCGGAAATAATTACTATATCAATTTTATCAATTATTGATTCGATTCTTCCCCAAACGGCATTTTCTTCAAACTCAGGAATTGATTTCACAACCTCCTGGTCGATCCTGGCAATTTGTTGTTGGTGGGCAACAATTCTGGTTTTTACTGTGGTCGGACGGGTTGGCGATTTAATTAAATAATCAGGCGAAATATTGGAATCTTTTAAAGTTTGGCAAAGTAAGTCACCTTCCCTATCTTCACCTATTATTCCGATTAAATAAGGATTAGCGCCTAAACCTCTAATGTTCGCAGCTACATTTCCCGCCCCACCGACTAAAACATTTTCTTTTTCCAGGTTAACGATCGGAACCGGAGCTTCTGGCGAAATACGGTTGACACTTCCCCACCAATAGCGGTCAAGCATCACATCTCCTACCACCAAAACATTTACTTTTGAAAAGTTTTCTAAAACCTGGTTAAATTCTGAATTCATTACTAAAATTTTAATTCCAATAACTCACCCCACAAATTTCCAATTGTAATATGAGCCTCCTGAATTCGTGAAGACCCTTCTGAAGGAACTAAAACTGAGGCATCACAAAGCGAAGCAAGTTTCTTCCCCTTCGCACCGGTCAAACCAATTGTCCGGCAACCTTTTTGTCTAGCTAACATCACAGCTGAAATCACATTTGGCGAATTACCACTGATTGAAATCCCAATCACAACATCATTCTGAATAACCAATTCTTCTAATTTTTTTAAAAATATTTCTTCTAAATTATTATTCTTTTCAGATTTCTCCAATCCAGAACTATTAGGGACCAAGACATTTACCGCAAATCCTGGTTTCACTTTTTCAAAAATTTCAAATAAGTGGTTAGCAAAACATTGCAAATTTTCTGACTCTTTTCCATCTACACAGATTATAATTTTTTTTCCCCGCTCGGCTGCCTCAACTAAAATTTTTCCGCATTTTTCTATGGCTGAAATTTCATTTTGTAAAAGATTTTGAAAAACCTCCAGGTGAGCTTCAATTCCTTTTTCTACTAAACCTAAATCTTCAAAATTAGTTTTTTTATCCACTTTTTCGTGATTTTGACTTGCAAGTATTTTTTCAACAATAGAACTCGAAGAAAATCCTTCTTTTAACGGAATCGAAAAAACTTTTCCCCCTCTTTTTTTAACAAAATCTGCTCCAATAATTTGATCCGTTGTCCAATCCCCGCCCTTTACCAAAACATCGGGTTTTATTTTTTCAATAATTTGTTGTGGTGTAGGTTCATTAAAGGTCACAACTTCATCAACACAACTTAACCCCATCAATATTGCTGCCCGATCCTTTTCTGTAACAAACGGTCGTGGGCTACCTTTTATTGCCCGCACAGACTCATCACTATTAATTCCAACAATTAGCTTGTTTCCAAGTTTTTTTGCTTTTTCTAATAAATCAATATGCCCCGGATGCAAAATATCAAAACAACCATTTGTAAAAACTATAACTTCCATAGCAAAAAAATAATTTTACCATTAAAATGATAAAAAACTCATTCAGCCAAAACTTTATGGAAAACACTACGCCGATGATTCGGCAATATTTGGAAATTAAAAAAAATTATCCCGGAACAATTTTATTTTTTCGACTTGGGGATTTTTATGAAATGTTTAATGAAGATGCTATTCTTGCTTCCCGAGAATTAGAAATAACTTTAACCGCCCGCCAAAAGGATTCCCCAAGACCAATTCCAATGTGTGGAGTTCCGCATCATGCAGCATCTAACTATATAGCAAGATTAGTAAAAAAAGGTTACCGAGTTGCAATTTGTGACCAGGCCGAACCAGCCGGTAAGGATATCAAATTAGTTAAACGCGAGGTTGTTCGCGTCATAACCCCGGGAACTGCGATAGATTCACAATTGATCGAATCAAAAGAAAATATCTTTTTGGCTTCAATGTGTGGAAACGGCGAAACTTTTGGCGTTTCGTTTTTGGACTTATCAACAGGCGAGTTTTTTGCAACCCAAATCATTGGAACAAATTCCTGGCAAAAAGCCTGTGCCGAGATTGAATCATATAACCCAAAGGAATTGCTCTTCCCTGAAAGTTTGTCCCAATTAGTCAAAAATACTTTTGGAGAAACAAAATCGCCGACATTATCAGACGCTGCTAATGTCATTTCGATCTCACCAGAGAATTTTAATAAATTTTCAATTGCACTAACAGGCTTAGATGATTGGCTTTTCCATTTGGAAGATGCAGAGGGTTTGCTTAAAAATCAATTTAAGGTCAAAGAATTATCTGGCTTCGGGCTGTTTGGAAAAAATGAAGCAATCCGCGCCGCTGCCGCCTGTTTACGATACGCACAGGAAACCCAAAGAGCCACAGCGGAGCATATTGCAGACCTTAATTATTTTGAATCCAACGAATTTATGGTTTTGGATGCGGTAACACTCAAAAATCTAGATGTTATTGAAAGCCGTGGAGAATACAGACGTTCTCTATTTAATGTCATTGATTCGACGGTCACGGGAATGGGTGCCCGACTCTTGAAATCTTGGCTTTTACGCCCTTCAATTAAACGTTCTGAAATCCAAACCAGACTTGGAGCCGTGTCCGAATTAATTGATTCTATCCTCCGGGATAAAATCCGATATCTATTGAAAGAGGTCTCTGATCTGGAAAGGTTAGTTGGTAGATTAAATTTGGGAACAGCTTCCCCTCGGGATTTACTTGCCCTCAATCGTTCACTTTCTCGCACACCTTTAATAAATCAAGCCTTATCAGACGCACAAAGTCTTTTATTACAGGTATTAAGTGAAAATATTTTTGAATTACCAAATATCCGTGACCTAATCGAAAAATCAATCGCTGAAGAACCGCCGATCAATATCAACGAAGGAGGTGTTATTCGTATTGGATTTAACCGAGAATTAGATGAACTCCGGAGCGTTTCGACGGATGCCAAGAAAATTATTGCAGTTTTTGAAGAACAAGAAAAACAACGCACTGGTATTTTAACCCTCAAAGTTAAATTCAATAATGTGTTCGGTTATTTCATCGAAGTATCAAAAGGGCAAATTTCCAAGGTTCCGGAAGATTATGAACGTCGGCAAACTCTAACCAATGCAGAACGTTACACTACCCCGCAATTGAAAGAATGGGAAGAAAAAGTGCTGGGTGCTGAGGAAAAGATTTTGGAGATTGAGGCTGAACTTTTCCGCCAAATCCGCTTTGAAATTCAGAAAGAAACCCGAAATTTGCAATCAACGGCACGGGCCTTGGCTACCCTTGATGCCCTAAGTTCACTCGCTGAAACAGCAACTAAACGGGGTTATGCCGCACCAATTTTACACGACGGCGACGAAATTGAAATAAAAGCAGGCCGTCATCCAATCGTCGAAGCCTTTCTGAATGAGCAATTTATCCCTAATGATTTATCTATGAATAATTCAACTGACCGTTTGTTAATTATTACCGGGCCAAACATGGGAGGAAAATCTACAGTTTTACGACAGGTTGCCTTAATTCAAATTTTAGCTCAAATCGGTTCTTTTGTTCCCGCAAAATCAGCAAAACTTCCCATTTTGGACAGAATATGGACCCGAGTTGGCGCATCGGACGATCTTGCCTCCGGACGCTCAACTTTTATGGTTGAAATGACTGAGACTGCCACAATTTTGCATAACTCAACCCCTCGAAGTTTAATTTTATTAGATGAGATCGGACGCGGAACATCAACTTTTGACGGGCTTTCAATTGCCTGGGCGGTAGCCGAATACTTACATAATTCCCCGGAACACTCTGCTAAAACCTTATTTGCCACACACTATCACGAATTAACTGAACTTGCTGAAAACCTAGCCGGCGCTAAAAATTATCAAATTACTGCCACTGAAAAAGATGGTGAGGTTGTTTTTTTGCACAAATTAGAAAAAGGAAAAGCCAACAAATCTTATGGAATCGCCGTTGCACAGCTTGCCGGATTACCACAAAAAACAATTGCTCGGGCCAAAGAAGTTTTAGAAAAATTAGAGAAATACGAATTAGCAGTTTTCGCTACTGAAAAAAAAGGGCTGGATAAAGTCGCGCGTAAACAAATTGCTTCACAATTCTCTCTTTTTGCAATCTCAAATGAAAACGTTGTGGACGAATTGCGTGAAATTGAGCTTTCGGCATTATCGGACGCCGAGGCAAAAAAACTACTTGAAGATATTCAGAAAAGAATTATTTAGTAAATTTTATAATTAGTTTTCACTTTAAGAGTCGGAAAGCAGACAATTAATAAATTACTTTAGGTAACCCAACAAATGCATCTATTTCAGTCTATTACAGACACTTTCTATTATTTCTGATGAAGTAATGTTTCTGGAAAATTCGGGCGGGCGCAGAGCTCCTCCCATAAAAACCCTTTCATTTCTAAATTGCATTTGGCTTTTTATTTTTGTAAAACCAGTTAAGTGAACTTCCCTCACATTGGTTTTTTCAACAAATTTTCTCACATTTTTTTCTGTTAAACCTCCGCAACCCATGATAATAATTTTATCTTTTGCTAAATCAACCATTTCGGCGATATTTTCTACACCTTCAAATGCCGTCGCCTCCTGACCTGAAGTTAAAACACGGTCAATTCCCAGTTCTATAAGGGTTTCAAGCGATTTCACATAATCGAAAGTAACATCAAAAGCCCGATGAAAAGTTATCGACAAGGGTTTAGCCAGCTCAACCAATTCCCTGTTTCTTTCAACGTCTATTTCACCATTTTCATCCAAAACCCCAAAAACAATACCGTCAACCCCAATTTCTTTACAAATTTCAACATCACGTTTCATTATTTCAAATTCCAATTTTGAATATAGAAAGTCCCCTCCCCTTGGACGAATTATAATATGAAGACCAATTTTTAGACGTTTTCTGGCAATTTCAATCGAGGCAAAACTTGGGGTTGTTCCCCCTTCCAACAAATTATCACAAAGTTCCACCCGGTCGGCTCCCCCTTCTTGTGCCGCTAAAGCAGATTCCACTGAATCTACACAAACCTCAACCATTATTTTGTTTTTCATATATTTTTTTGTATTATTTACAACAATTATCTGAGGAAAATCAATGCCAAATCGTCGAAAATTTATTCAACTTTCAATTGCAAGCTTGCCCTTACTTGCATCTTGTCAATCTACAACCTCCACTGTTTCACAAAATTATAAGAAACCGTTGGTGGTTTCAACCTGGGATAGCGGGATCCGTGCAAACGCGGCAGCTTGGAAGGTTTTGGAAAATAAAGGTCGGGCTTTGGATGCTGTTGAGGAAGCTGCCAAATACGCCGAAATCGAAAAAAGCTGTTGTGTCGGGTTAGCAGCCAATCCTGACCGTGACGGGAAAGTTACTTTAGATGCCAGCATTATGGATGAAAAAGCCAATTGCGGCAGCGTGGCATTTATGCAACATATCCAACATCCAATTTCAGTAGCTCGAAAATTAATGGAATCAACCCCACACGTTTTTATGGCTGGTGAAGGAGCTGAACAATTTGCCATTGAGAACGGTTTCGAAAAGATTCCTGATAAACTTTCTCCCGAAGCCGAAGCTGCCTGGAAAAAATGGCTGGAAAAATCCGAGTATAAACCCGTTATAAATATTGAAAATAAAGGATTTCAAAATCAAACTTCCCCAAATACATTAGAAAATGGTAAACCCAATCACGATACTATGGGAACCATTGCTTTAGATGCAACCGGAAATCTTTCGGGAGCCTGCACCACTAGCGGTATGGCTTTCAAA
>DAORIL010000279.1:0-8104 GCA_035438525.1 Pyrinomonadaceae bacterium | reverse complement strand
CCATTCGGTCGGTCCGAAAATTCCGACAATCGGAGTTTTTGCCGCCACTGCCAAAAACATCGGTCCCGTGTCACCGCCGACATAGACTTTGGCAAGTTTGGCTAATTCGTAAAAACCTTTCAACGAAGGGGTAGATGAAATGATTTTACCCGATTTACTTGATTTCAGCACTTTTTCGGCTAAAGTTTTTTCGTTAGGAGCGGTCGTGACAACTGAAACTAAGCCGTATTTTTCCCAAAGTTTATCGGCTAATTGCCCATATTTTTCAGCATGCCAGAGCTTTGTCACCCAACTGGTAGCAGGATTTAAAATTACGAAATTTCCGTTCGCTTTTTGTGCAATTTCGGCGGCTTCCTGCCAGTAATTTTCGCTTGTCCAAATCGGGAATTCAAAGTTATTGGCAGGCACTTCAATTTGTAAGGCTTTTTCGACCAAAGCTAAATTCTTAACCACAATATTAGTTTTTGGTTCAACCGAAAAAGTTTTGGACAATAAAAATCGGCTCGCCGGTTCGCGCAATGCTTCTTTCCCAAAACCGAATCGCTTTTTTGCCTTGGCGAGTTTAGCAATCGCGGCGGATTTGAAAAGTCCTTGGAAATCAAGTGCGACATCAAATTTAGTCGAACGTAATTCGCGTAATTGCTCGGTCGCTAGAGAAAAATTTTTACCGAATGAGTCTTTTTTTCGCAACGATTTAGTATCAATCTCAATAAGTTTGGAAATTAAGGGATTATTTCGCAAGATTTCTGCCGATTTTTTCTCGACAACCCAAGTTATTTCAGCATTTACTATGCTGGAACGAATAGCCGAGAGGACGGGTAACGTATGAACAATGTCGCCGATACTGCTTAATTTGACGATAAGAATTTTCATTTTAATAGAGATCTTTGATCTTTGATCCTTGATCTTTGAATCGCTTGTTTAATCTTTTAAATTAAATTTATTGTTGAATTAAGTAAAATGTAGAAGAGCAAATGATAACATTTTCAGAAAAAAGTCAAAGATCAAAAGTCAAAGATCAATGGTTATTATCTGAAAAAAGGCTAGACGCGGAACTTTTGAATGAGTTATCCTATATTTTAGGTAACTTGCCTATGCCCCCGACCTCCCTAAAGATTTTATGTCGAAACAAACGCGCCCCAAACGTGATTTACGCCCTGCATTGGTTTTTTTAGGAGGAGATTTACTCGCCGTCTCAATACCGCTTGAGCGTGAAATGGTAATCCTTGGTCGTGCACTCGAGGCCGATGTGCGGATCAATGACACCAAGGCTTCGCGCCAGCATGCCCAAATTGAGACGATTTTTGATGAAAAAACAAAAGAAACCGCTTATGTTTTGACTGATTTGGAATCAAAAAACGGCACACTTCTTAACGGGCATAAAATCAGCCAGGAAACTTTGCAGAACGGCGATAAGATTTCAATCGGCGAACATATTCTGCGCTTTGAACTGTTGGATGAAATTGACCGCGAATATCAACATCAAATTCGTCGTCTGCTTTCGCACGATGATTTGACCGGATTACTTTCAAGCCGTTCGTTCTTTTCCGAATTGCGCCGTGAAGCAGCCCGCGCCAAAGTCGAAAATCGTCCTTTTTGTGTGTTGATGATGGATGTTGACCATTTCAAACAGGTTAATGACACTTACGGACACCTGACCGGCAGTAAAACCTTAGAAGAATTAGGCTTTTGTATAATGCAATGTTTACGGAGCGGTGACGTTGCCGCTCGTTTCGGCGGAGAAGAATTTGCCGCGTTTTTGCTTGATGCCGAGCTTTCTCAAGCGATTGTGGCAGCAGAAAGAATTCGGGAACTGATCGAAGAAAACGATTTCAGCATTATGAAACAAGGAAAGCATTCCAGAACTCATCGTATTACTATCAGCATTGGAATTGCAGCTTTCCCGAATGATTCACTCGATCCGATCGAGTTGGTAGAAATGGCTGATTCTGCACTTTATCGTGCTAAACGCGAAGGCAGAAATCGGGTTTGCGTTTACCAAGACGCTCCGCCCGAAGAAGGAAAAATTCCTCCACCTGCCAGAAGAGAATCCTAAAAATTTAATTCTTTGCTAACTGCGTATTCTTTCCGGACTGCAAAAATTTTACAAACGTATTTTCATCACGAGTTAATCCGGGAAAAGTTGATAAAGTATTTCCGTCAGGTGTCACAATCGCATAAAGCGGAAGTGCAACGGTTTTAAACTTTTCTTCCTGCATTTTTTGAAAGCCTTCATAGGGTTGACCTTCGCCGTCGGTGTAAAGTCTGACCAGCACATATTTTGCAAGTTCTTCTTTAACTTTTGGTTGCGGAAACATATTGGCTTCCATCCAACGGCAATTGGTGCAGGTATATCCAGTAAAATCAATAAAGATAGTTTTATTTTCTTTTTTTGCTTGCTCGACTGCTTTTTCAAAATTATTGGTGATCCAGGTCATTTCACCATTTGCAGAATTTGAATTTCCGCTGACCGAAGAACTTTCAGTTTTTGGCGGCAGAAATGCTTCGACCCCAATCAATGTTTTTCCGAAAAGTCCTGTCAAAAGATAGAAACCAAATGATAAAAAGATAAGGGCAATAACTACTCGAACTGCGCCTAATCTTTCGGGTTTGGTATCGTGAGAAAGTTGGAAGAAACCCAATAAATAAATCGTGACAAAAAGACAAACGGCAACCCACGAAGCAATTACGACTTCGCGTGTAAAGATTCCCCAGCCCCAAACCAGATCAACATTTGAGATAAACTTCATGGCTGCTGCAATTTCTAAAAATCCCATCACCACTTTGACAGAATTGAGCCAGCCGCCTGATTTTGGTAATTGAGCGAGTAGTTGCGGAGCAATCGCCAATAAGAAAAACGGGAACGCAAAAACTGAGGAAAAGACCAACATTCCTAGGATCGGATAGAGCCAGCTCCCCTGAGTTGAAAAGACCAAAATACTACCGACAAAAGGTGTCGTGCAGGTAAACGAAGTCAACGAAAAAACCAATCCCATCAACAATAACCCGGCATATTGGCTCGATTCTTTGCCTCGGGCAAAAGAATCCAATTTCGTCATTACGGAACTGGGAACACCCAATTCATAGGCTCCAAACAAACTCAACGCAAAGACGATAAACAATCCGCCGATAAAAATATTGACATACGGATTGGCGGCAAAGAGTTGAATTCCCGTTGCCCCAAACAGAACCGCTAACAGAAATCCTAAAACTGTAAAAGTAAAAATGATTCCAAGCGTAAAGACAAAAGCATTTTGAACCGCTTTGGCTCGACTGCCTTCGGCGTGTTTGGTGAAATATGAAACCGTAATTGGGATCATCGGAAAGACGCACGGAGTCAAAAGCGAAATTAGCCCTGCGACCAATGCCGCCCAGAGAAAGCTTCCTAAAGGGGTATCTTGGGTCACACTACCGTTATCAAAATTTGTCGGCGGCGGATTATTCGGATTAGTTACGCTGGCTGACGAAACTGAGTTTGTATTTGAATTTGTTTCCGTATTTGTTGCAATATTTGTGTTTGCAATGGAATTTACATTTGCATTTATATTTGTATTGATATTCGCATTAGTATTTGCCGGGGTTGGTGTAACTGACGGAGAAACAGTCGGAGTCGGAGTTGCTGACGGCGAAGCACTTGGCGACGGAGATGGCGATGAGTTAGCCTTTGGTGCAGTGATTGTCACCGGTGCAGAGACTTTAACCGTTTTAGGCGGCAGACACATCGTATCGTTACACAATTGATAACGAACATTAACATTCAAAGTTTGTGCGCCTTCAGCCGTATCAGCTGCGACAGTGAACGGAATAGTAAAAGTTGCACTGCCTTCGTAAGTTTCGGTGTTGATCCCAAAATTCGGATCCATTTGGACTTTTGGACGCGGACCGCTGACACCATTCATCTTAAAAGGTCCGCCGTCAATCGAAATTCTGGTCGGAACAGGTCCACCTGCGCCTTGGGTAACGGAATACATATGCCAACCGCCGCCGATGCTTGCCGTGACTTTGGCAGTTCCTTTTCCGCCCGCCGGAACACTACCCGGCGAAACATTCATCGAAAGCGAGACAGGATTTTGTGCAGTTACTGTTGAAAAAAACAGAAACAAAAAACAGATTATTAAACCGAAACTTCTTCGCAAAACTTTACTCCTTGGTCGGATATTGCCGAAAACTTTCATTTTCTATTAATAGTGATGCTTTAATCAACCAAACTTATTCCAACAATTGTTCTATTTTACAGAAAATAGAAAAGTTTAGGAAGTTTGAGGAAAGTTTAGGAAGTTCAGGAAGTTTAGGAGGTTTTTGTGAAAAACTATTTCCGCAACTTTCCGTAACTTCATAAACTTCCCAAACTTCCCAAACTTTTAAGGTTTTTTTACTTCATCAACTTTGCCGTCTTTAACTTCGGTGTCAAAGCGTTTGTAATCGCCGTATTTGATGAGATTATTAATGTTAAATCCGGCAAATAAAATTTTAATGGAAAGATTGACATCGGCTTGCTGCGGAAGCCAAATTTCATTATTGACCAAATCATTTTCAATGCTGAAAGATGCGCCTTGTTTAGCTTTGCCGATAAAATTGCCGAAACTTTTGATTAAAACTGCATCCAACCGCACTACTTGTTTAGTTCTATCATCAACCCAAACCGCACCATTACACAGCGCAAAAAGTTTTTCCATTCGAGAATTTGGTTTGAATGTCGGATTCGGTTCGTAGTCAAAAACTATAACATCGCGTCCTTTGAAACGCTCACGGCGGGGATTGACCAAAAGCGAACCTTTCAGCGCATCAGCGATTGTAATTCGTTGTCCTTCCTCTTTTGGCTGACCGCCTGCACCCGAAGCAGTGTCGCGCTGAGAAATTTGTTTGCGTTCCTTTTCGGCAATTCGTTTTTCGATTTCTGCAACTTGTTTGGCGGCGTCGCGGTCTTCCTTAGCCTGATCAGATTCTGAAAGCGGTTTACCATTTTTTTCAATCAAACGGCTGATTCGATAGCCTTTATAAAAAGTCAGCAATTTCTTTTCCGAATCTTTTTCGATTAAATTTCCGTTTTTATCAAGCTCACGCTCAATTCTTAATTCCGTGTAGCTGTAATTCTCCAGAATTTGGTCGATCTTTTCGGCATTTGCTCGAATTTCCAGCAAAAGGGCGCTGATGTCGGGCAGCGGTTCATTGGAAATATTTGGAAAATCAAAATTCGATTTGGCAATTTGCAGATTATATCTCACTTCATCGAGCTTGATTTCGTAAGTTTCGTCCGCCGTTTTTGAGATAATCGAAAATGCAGTTTGAATTCCGTTGACAGGTCGGTAATCGCTGTAATCAAAAGTTTTTGTGATTTCTCCTTGAGGGATTTCTTCACGCACGGGCAAATTAGAGGTCGCAGCAAAACAGACCTTAATTTGAACGGCTTCAGCACTCGTCATTAAAACACAGTTTGCAGTTTTACCGTTGACGGTAGCTGTCCAGCTGGAAGAAATTTTAGCTTTATCGTTTTTGGCGTTGAGCCACCGAGTGTTGCGAAAGACTGCTTCGGCTTGAAAATCTTTGCTTTCATCGCCCGTAATAGTTCGCAAGCCATTTCGCGAATCCCGAATCCAACCTGATTTCCCGTTATATCCGGTTGCAACTTCAAACCCGTTCAAATCAAACATTCCGCCGTAAAGCGTTCCGCCGGCAGCCATTGCAGAATATTTACCACTTGCTCCATCCGAAAGCCGTTTAACGGTTCCGTTAGTTTGCCACGAAGTTATGGCTTTTAAGGCTTTTTCGCCGCCGAGAGCCTTATTCGCTTGACTCAAAACCTTGCCTGGAGATTGCGCTAGAACATTTACTGAGAGCGCCAAAATAACAGCTATTAGAAATTTCATATTTTTAATTTTACGTTTGATGTCCAATTTACCACAAGTTGTTGCATTGAACAGTTTTAAGCTTGAAAATTATCTTCAGATTAATAAGGAGTTGGAAAAGATGAAAAAACTCGAATTATGATATTATTTTTAGATACTTGCAGTTTGATATGTTCGAGAGAGAGTTCATCACAAATCCAACCAAACTCAAAGCCGTTGACCTTTTTAATCAGGCTTATGCTGAGCAATTATCTGAAAATTATGACGAAGCAATTCGCCTTTATAAAAAATCCATCGAAATTTTCCCGACTGCTGAAGCCTACACTTTTTTAGGTTGGGTTTATAGTTTCAAGGGCGAATATGATCTCGCGATTGCCGAATGTTTAGCCGCCATTTCGGTTGATTCGACCTTTGGCAATCCATATAACGACATCGGCAGTTACCTTATTGCTAAAGGAAATTTTTATGATTGTGTGCGCTGGTTCAAATTGGCAATGAAAGCAATCCGTTATGAAGCCAGAGCCTATCCGCATTTTAACCTCGCCTATGTTTATGAAAAGCGCGGAAACTATCTCGAAGCCGTTAAACATTATGGATTAGCCCTCAAAGAACAACCAAATTACTCTAATGCCTACAATGCTTTGCGAAATCTACAGGGAAAACTGAATTAGTCGGGCAAAAATACGTTTCAATCGCTCAAATTCCAAAATTTCTTTGACCTTTTTTCGGCTTTGTTATAAGTTTATCCGCATTAACAAAGAGGAGGGAATCGTTATGGGGATTAACGGTTTGGAAAATATCTCGATGCAGCAACTGAGTCAGGAAATTATGCGCGGCGAGAAAATAATTTGTAGATTATTAAAAAACAAGCACCAATTTTGGCTGATTTTCTGCGTTATAGCAGGCTTTTGTTTATCGCATTCAACTTTTGCACAGTCAGGTCGCCGTCTGCCAAAGACTAATCCTACTCCTCAAACAACGTCCACCGCAGTAAAACCCGAAAAACCTGCGCCTCCACCGGAAGAAATCAAACCCACCGAAAGAATTTCTCAGCTTTTGATTGCTGGAGAAATGCAGGAAAACAGCTGGTCGTGGTCATCCAAAAACTATCTTAAAAACATGATAGATAATTATCTGGATGAAATAAAACGTCATCGCAGTTTGCAGATAAATGCAATCAACGGCGGGAAAATGAACTTTAAAGATGCAAAAGAGAGGGCAAAAAAAGAAACTGATACCTATATTTTGTGGATGGGGTTTGCAATAACCAATGGTTCCTACGGAGGAGATAGACTCGATTACATCGAATACACCATCTTAAAGCCTCAAACAGGTAAAAGTCTAATTTCAGGGCGAATTACGGCTGCCGACATTGCCAAAATGCAAAAAGTTATGGGTATTCCTACCAACTCGAAATCAATGAGTGCCAGCACAGATATGCAATTTGTCGGCAGAAATCTGATTGATAAGCTAATAAATCTAGGATGGATCTCAAATTAACTTAAAAGCTATTCAAACGCTTCCAAATATTTAATTCCCGAACCTGTATTGAATAAAACTACGGATTCATCATTCTTTATCCAACCGTTTTCCATCAATTTACGCATTGCAGCAAGGATTGCACCGCCTTCAGGAGCGGCAAAAATGCCTTCATTGGCACCAATTTCCCGTGCACCTGCAACCAATTCAGCATCAGAAACCGTCACCGCAGTTCCATTCGATTTTTGCAGAATATCAAGCATGATAAAATCGCCGATAGCTTTCGGCACACGCAAGCCGGACGCAACGGTATGAGCATCAGGAATGTCCACGCCGGATTGCAGGTGTTGCTCAAAGGCTTTAACAATCGGCGCACAACCCTCAGCCTGAACAACGACCATTCGCGGACGTTTAGAATCGATCCAACCCATTTGCTCCATTTCATCAAACGCTTTCCACATTCCAACCAACCCTGTTCCGCCGCCGGTCGGATACAAAATAACATCGGGCAGAGTCCAATTCATCTGTTCAGCCAGTTCATAACCCATCGTTTTCTTGCCTTCGATCCGATAAGGTTCTTTGAGCGTCGAAACATCAAACCATCCTTCTGCTTCTTTCCGTTCTCCGACGATAGCTCCGCAATCGGTGATAAGGCCATCGACCAGCGTTACGTTCGCTCCGGTCTGCTCACATTCGATAATATTTGCTTTTGGCGTGTCGGCGGGCATGAAGATATTCGCCTCGATCCCGGCCTTTGCAGCATAGGCAGCGTGAGCACC
>DAORIL010000278.1:0-8109 GCA_035438525.1 Pyrinomonadaceae bacterium | reverse complement strand
CCGTGTAGCTGGGCCAATAACATCTGCCGCGCAAATAGGCTTCGTAGGCTTTCGGATTATCAGTGCCGCGTTTCTCAAATTTATTTTGTTCTTCGCCCGTTAATTGCGGTGTCAGCGATTTCAAAATCTTTTGCGAAATTGAGTCTTCTAAACTGAAAACATCGTCAATTGTTTCGTCAATCGTATCTGCCCAAATAGTTGAATTTAGAGCAACATCGAGTAATTGAATCGTTACCCGCAACCGATTGCCGAATTTTTTGAGATGTCCGTCTAAAATATATTCAACGTCAAGCTCTTTGCCAGCCTGAACCGGATCAAAATGTTGTTCATCAAAACGAACAACCGAGCTGGTTGGACGCACCGCTAAACCTTTGAGACGGGAAAAACGAGTAATCAGCGCATCTGCCAAACCGATTTCCAGAAAATTGTCGGCAGTGTCTTCTGATTTGGTAAAGCTGATAAATTTGAACGGCAAAATTGCCAAAGTTTTACTGCCGAGAGAAGAAAAACTTCGATCGAAATCCATGATTCTCGATTCCGTTTCAACAATTTGCGGTGCCGAAACTTTCTGTCCGTTGAGATGTCTGGAAATATCCGCACTAAATTCTTTAATTGATTTATAGCGATTGGCGGGCTTTTTGCTCAGAGCTTTCAAAACAATATTGTCGAGATTATTAACTCACCTTACGCAGAGGTGAACTTGATTTAATTCCTGGAGAGTTTGAAAAGCTGACATCAATGCCTTGAGATAAAGTTTCGATTTCAAAGCAAAATGATTCTGTTTGGTCTTGATTTTCAATCTCTCCAGTTTGATATAACCGCACAGCGCGGCGAAAAAATGATTGGTTTGGGTCGTTTCGGTCTGCGTTGGCGAACGCTCCAAACTGACATTCTGTTTCAATGATTTGTGATATTCTTCGACTCGCCACCGTTTGTGGTAGTTGGTCGTGATGTCATCAATTGACAAGTTTAGATCACTGGAAATCAAATACTGGATAATAGTTTTCCCATCTTCGTTGGTGAAGACTTGTTTGATTAAGAGAACCGGCACTTCTAAGCCTTCCAGATAAATCAAACAACTTTTATCGGTTTCAATTTCCAAAGTTTCCAATTTTTGCCAACGTCCCTGAAGTTTGTCTTCTTTCGAGGAGGCGATTTTCCGATTTGACTTCAAGGGACAAATAAAATGTTTGTGCTGTTTGAGAATAAAACGGAGATTCTCGACCGCCGCAAACCAGACATCGAATAAGACAAAGCGAAACTTGACTTTGTTCTTGACGGCATACTCGATTTGCGAGCGTGCCAATTCGTTCTTTGAAATCGGACTGCGACGTTTTTCTTTACCATCCTTCGGGTCAAGATAGAATTCGGTTTTCCGAATCAAATCAAACCCGATCGGCAAGGCAAAATCAGCCGTTTGATAAAGACAACTGAGGAAGTTAATGCCTTTAATGAGCAACTGTTTGGAATGGTCATAATGCCAACAAACGATCTCATTTTCATCTGTATAAGGCTTTTCTTCGATTGAATCATCAATAATCAAACAAGCGTCGTCCGTTTCAATTTCCCGAATCAGTGGTTTAACAAACTGCCATAAATCTTTGGAAGTTTTCGCTTCCCCAGATAAGAAGCGGGTGATTTTATCATGCGAAATCTCTCCATCGAGCAATTTGCTCAAGCCAGTGGCAGTGGTTAAACCAAATGATGAAATTAAATAATCCGAGTAGATTTCTGCCAGTTCATCCATGCAAAAATCTTACTCTTTTTTCAAACATCTGCGTAAGGTGAGTTATTAAGTAATTCATTTTGCAGATTTTGAATGCTTGAATTTCGTAATTTAGCAAACTCTTCTGGTGAGTCGGTCTTGTATTGCGAGAGCAAATTATCCGGACAAGTGATGACTTCGCTGGGTTTGATCGGTTGTTTTTCACAAATTTCATTAGAAATCTCGTGCAGACTTTTACCTTTGAAATCAAATGGACGATGACCGGAAAGCAATTCATAGAGCAAAACTCCGAGCGAGTAAATATCTGATGAAAAAGTAAGTTTGTCGCCCCGAACCTGTTCCGGCGAAGCATAATCAGGAGTCATCAAGCGCATCATCGAACCGGTCGGATTGATAGATTCGTGAATCAGATCGGGATTGAGAATTTTTGAAATGCCAAAATCGAGTAATTTCGGATTACCTTGGTTGGTTACCAAAATATTTGACGGTTTCAAATCACGGTGAATGATTTGTTTTTCGTGGGCATATTCAACTGCGGAACAGACCTTTTGAAAGATTTGGAGCCGCTCATCCAGATTTAATTTATTGTCATCACAATAGTTATAAAGCGTTTTGCCTTCGATGTATTCCATTACGAAATAAGGCAAACCGGCTTCGGTAGTTCCGCCGTCAAAAAGATGCGCCACATTCGGATGTTTCATCTGCGCCAAAATCTGACGCTCGTGACGAAAACGCTGAATGATAAAATCCGAATCCATTCCGCGTTTGATAAGTTTGATGGCGACCTTTTGCCGAAATTCGCCGTCTTCACGCTCGGCCAGATAAACTGCACCCATTCCGCCGCGTCCGATCTCTTTTTTGAGGCGATAAACACCAATTTTTTGATCGATAAAATTTTGGGTGTTTGGAACTTCGGCAGTCTCAAGGCCTTTAATCAAAGAAATAGCGGTATTTTCGACGATTGGGGATTCGATAAAATCATCGGCTTCGGCATCAGCTTTGAGCATGGCGTCAACCTCTGCCCGAAGCCCGGCATCATTTCTGCATTCAAAAAGCAGAAAATTTTCGCGCTCCGACATCGGCAAATCAATTGCACGCTCAAAGATCTCAACTACTTTTTGCCAATTATTATCTGACATTTAGGGGCAACAATTTGGAATTGAGGATTTTGGATCGAGGATTATTCGTTAGTTAAAAGTAAATCCGAAATCCCAATTCAGAAATCACAAATCCGATAATTCTTTATATAACCAAGCTTTAGCGACACGCCAACTACGATTAACGGTTGCTGTTCCGACACCTAGAACCTGTGCGGTCTCTTCAATTGAAAGTCCGCCAAAATATCGAAGCTCAACAAGTTTGCTTCTCTCCGGATCAATCGCTTCTAACTTTCTTAAGGCTTCATCCAGCATAATCAACTCAGTTGCACGCTCTTGTGAAATATCAATTTCTTCGGCATCCAGCGAAATGTTCGGATTTCCGCTGCCGCGTTTATCGGCAATATGCTGGCGGGCATGTTCAAGTAAAATCCGTCGCATCGCTTGAGCGGCAATTCCGAAAAAATGTGCCCGATTTTGCCATTTGATACGGGTTTGGTCAATCAATTTAAAATATGCTTCGTGAACCAATGCCGTCGTCTGTAAAGTATGGTCATCGCGCTCACGCCGGAAATATCGTTTGGCAATTTTTTTTAATTCACGATAAACCAGTGGAAAAAGTTTTTCAATTGCCTCTTTTTCACCCTTATTCCAAGCCAGTAAAAGTTCGGTAACATCGTGCTTTTCGCCATTTTCAGCCATAAAAAAAAGGATAGAAACAAAAGCTATTGATGTCAATGGTTTACTGACTAAAAGTGATTTTGAAAAAGAAAGGAGCAATGTCTTGAATTAAATGAAATTAAGCGGATGATAGGCAAAATTTGCACGATTCCGATGTTAGTTGAGGTTTTCAATAATTATGATTTACGTTGATTTTCCATTCTTTGACAACTAAAATTGGTTAAAACGCTTGATTCAGAAACTGAGGTGCAAATTATGAGTCAAATTAGTGAAAAACAGGACAATGAAACAAATAAAGAAATCCGTGAGGACGAAATTGACGAGATCCTTGAAGAATCATTCCCGGCAAGCGATCCTCCCGGATGGACGCTTGGGATTGATGAACACCATCGACAATCGAAAACAAAGACTGAGGATAATCATCAAGATAATAAAATATCAGAATAATTATCCTCGGTCTGGCAACTGTAACTAAAAAAAATTAGTTGCTAAAAAATCTCTTTAACTCGGCTTTTATTTCCGTTGGTCGTTGTTCCATTAGCCAATGTCCGGTGTCTGTAAATGTGATTGATCGAACATTATTAGCAACTAATTTCGCCTGAATTGCCAACGCCCCGCCCATTGCTTTGTCGCCTTCAATTGTCAAAACGGGCATCGGTAATTTATTTTCGGCAAGTTTTCGATTGTCTGCCGCATCTTGGACGTTAAAATTTTTGAACATTTCAAAAGCAGCTCGCATAGCACCTTCCTGAGCATAAGATTTAGCGTAAAGTTGGCGATCAGCTTCGGGAAAAGTTTCAGGATGCGGTGAAAGTGTTTGCCAGAAATGTTCGAGAAAAATGCGTTCACGCCCTTTGACCAATTCGAGCGCAATCGGACTTGTAACATAATGAAAATGCCAGAGTTCGGGTGTTGTAAAAATCTTTTCCCAAACATCGCCGATGCCGGGGATCGGTGCTTCGAGCAGAGCGAGTTTTTCAACTTCGGCGGGGAATTGGGCAGCATACGAGTAAGCCACCATCAAACCGATGTCGTGACCAACCAGATCAATTTTTTGATAACCCAGAGACTTGACCAATTCATGAATATCAATCGCCATTGTCTTTTTGTCATAACCTGTTGAGGGGCGCGAAGAATCGCCTAATCCCCGCATATCCGGCGCGATAATCGTAAAATCTTTACCAAAGTCGTCAAAAAGTGGAATCCACATATGCGAGGTGTCGCCGAAACCGTGAATCAAAACGAGTGGCTTCTTACCTGTTCCTGATTTTAAATAATGAATTTTTACGCCGTTGACGTTTGCCGTTTGCGATTGATAATTTTTCGTCTCCGAAAATGCTGTTGCGCTAAAAATCAGTGATACAACCAAGGCAA
The DNA here is from genome assembly GCA_035438525.1 of Pyrinomonadaceae bacterium. Classification (GTDB taxonomy): domain Bacteria; phylum Acidobacteriota; class Blastocatellia; order Pyrinomonadales; family Pyrinomonadaceae; genus JAIBCC01. The sequence continues at coordinate 3,231 of DAORIL010000278.1, read as the reverse complement.
TGCAAGTTTGTTTTAATTTAACCGCATAAAAATTTTGGTTTCTCGTGTCGTTCATTTTATTTTTCCTCTTTAATATATTCCGTGCCGGTTGGTCCGTAACCGGTAATCTGAATGACCACAGGCTCTTTACCGGTGCGGGCAAAATGTGCCACATTTGGCGGTTCGGTATAAAAACTGCCGGACGGTAATGCTTTAATTTGCTTTTCGTCAAAATGTGAACCGTAGCCGAAATACCAGGTTCCTGAGATTACGGTTGACACGCGGTCATCAGGATGGGTATGAGCTTCGATCTTTGTGTTGGCGGGAACGATCAACTCAATAGTGTATAAACCCGTTTGACTTGGATTGCCTTTCAGCACACGGGTTTGGATTCCGCTAACTCCCGAGGTTCCTGCTTTTGATTCAGTTGTTGCTAAATCCTTTATTTCTTTGGGGGTTAGACGTTGGCGTAAATCAATGGTTTGCGCTAAAGCAAATTGAAATAGAAACGCAAGAGCGATGACCGGAAGTAATTTCTTAAATGACATCTCAATATCTCCATTTATTAATGTTGGCTTTAAACCCCGTCAGTTTGCGGCGGGGTAGTTTATTGTCCTACCATTTCAAAACCGGAATTGGATTCAACGGATGTTTACAAAACCATCTGCCCGCCAGTTTTACTAAGCCTTGATGAAATCCGGCATTAGGAAATTGATTTTTGACGCTTTTTACATAAACCTTTGGTAATCCGCATTTGACGATTCCTAACGAAAAATCTACTAAATCGCCCTGACGAAAAGCTTCGATTGTCGGGCGGCTTTCGTCTTTGTATTTTCCGAGTTTATGGTGCAAATCGATCATCAACTCGATTTCGGGAATCCAATTTTCAAGGTTATTTTGGCTTAAATATTTTTTTGCCGAATCAATGGACGGCGGAAGATAATCAAAGGTATCTGCCATCCAAATTCCAATATCATGAAAGCATCCGGCAATGATGATTTTTTGACGTTCTTCATCATTGAAATCGTGCAAGGCAAAAGTGAAATTGACCATTCGATAAACGTGATTTTTATAACCCGTGTAGTCGTTGCCGATTTCACTTTTCCATTTGCCGAGAATTTCTTCGATGAGAAGATTTTCAGTAAAGTATTCAGGGTTCATTTAACAATTTCCATCAAGCACCCGAAACTGCTGATGTTTCCTGCTCTGCGGGAATGCGCTCGTTAATCCAGTTTTGGATGTCCGCCATCACAATTTCTTTATTGACATCATTCAGAAGATCGTGAAAATGCCCTTCGTAGAGTTTCAGCGTTTTATCGGTGGAACCTGTTTGTTCATAAAAATGCTGACTCCCGCTCGGTTTTGTGGCTTTGTCTTCGGTGCCGTGCAAGATTAAAACAGGAAGTGTAATACGCGGAAAATCTTCCCGCAGTTGTCGGGCGGCATCTATCAACACTTTTGCCGTTTGCCCCGGCTGCGATTCGCCTTTGATAAGCATATCGCTGTTCATTGATTCGACTACGGCCGGATCGCGGGAAAAATCTTTATTATTGAGGCTGAAAAGGTGTGTGTGGGGTGTAAAATAACTGATGCCTTTCAGAAATGAAAGAACAATGTCCGGCACCGGCAATTCCTGGGCAAAACTTTCACAAATAAGACCGTTAATTTCGGCTTGGTGGGCGAGCATATAATGGCAAGAAATAACTCCGCCCGCACTATGTCCAAGGACAAAGATCGGCGATCCCGGATTTTCGGATTTTGCGGTGGTCACCAACGTCTGAACATCATCAACATAATCTTCCATTTTTTCGACATAGTAGCGTTCACCTTCTGATCGACCACGACCACGCAAATCAAGTGCGTAAACGGCAAGTCCGTTTTTAGTAAATTGATCTGCCGCCCATAGATATTGACCGCTGTGCGAATTAAATCCGTGAACAATAACGACCACACCGCGCGGTTTTGTTTCCGGTTGCCACGAGCGGGTAAAAATTTTCAGTCCGCCAACTCCTTCAAACGTTGATTCTTTCATTTATTTGTCTCCTCTTTAATTTTTTCGAAAATAAATTTCTAATCCGAATTCACAGTTTTTGGTGAATTTATTTGCCCAGATATTTTTTCAATTCGGTTGCTGCCTGTTCAAAAAGTGAACGAACTTGCGGTAATTCGGCTAAACCGTTCAAAAGTCCGAAATCGTGAATCATTCCGTTATAACGAATAGTTGTCACAGTAACTCCGGCTTCGTCTAATTTGCGACCATAAGATTCGCCTTCATCGCGTAACACATCGCTTTCGGCGGTTATTACTAAGGCAGGCGGCAAACCTTTTAATTGCTCAGTTGTTGCCCGTAACGGCGAAGCGTAGATTTCTTTGCGTTTTTCGGGTTCGGGAATATACATGTCATACATCCATTTCATCAAAGGCGTGGTTAAAAACCGTTTTTCGCCGAATTGCTTGTAAGATTCGGTTTCAAAATCAGCATCCACGATCGCCCACAACAAAATTTGCAGTTTGATTTGAGGTCCGCCTTTTTCCTTCGCCATTAGGGTTGTCACCGCAGTCATATTTCCACCGACACTATTGCCGACAACTGCCAGATTTTTTCCATCAACATTGATCTCATCGCCATTTTCGGCAACCCATTTCGTCGCGGCATAAATTTCGTTGATCTGTTGTGGATACATTGCTTCGGGAGTTCTGGTGTAATTGATAAAAACTGACGCAAAACCTGAATTCACTACCAAATCACGCACCATTCGTTTGTGTGTCGGGTAATCACCCAAAACCCATCCGCCACCGTGAATGAAAATGAAAACAGGAAGTTTTTCTGTAACTCCGGCGGGGCGGACGATGTTTAAAACAATTTCGTAACCGTCCGTGTTAATAGTTTTTTCCGATTCTTCGATGCCTGATAGATCAACCTCAACCGAAGCTTGTGCACCTTCCAAAACCTTTCGTGCTTCGAGCGGCGGTAGCTTTTCCAACTCAGGCGGGGTGGGAGAGTTTAAGACTTTCAAAAACTCTTTAGTTCCTGCCGAAAGTCGCGGGTCTTTTGTAAAATCTAAAATTTCTTTGCTCTCAGATAATTTTGTGCTGCTCATAAATTCTCCTTTGGTTAGATAAGTCATTGAATACTTATTAAGTTTCAATCTTGATAAATTAGGAGAAATTGCACATCACGAAATAGAATGATTTTTTTTTACCAAGGTTGGTTAAGAGAAAAATACGACTGTCGAAGTATTCAAGACGCGG
>DAORIL010000277.1:0-8116 GCA_035438525.1 Pyrinomonadaceae bacterium | reverse complement strand
AAGCATATCCAGATTAATGCGAATATGAGTATCGTAAAATCTTTGTTTGCAAAAGGTTGATTTTCCGCTTCCTTGAACACCGATGAAAATTACGGCTTCCATTTTTTAAAGTTTAAAAGTGAAAATGTTTAAAAGTAAAAAGTTAGAGCGTTTAGTCTTCTGCGTTTTTAGTCTCCGATTACATGATAAATTTTTTACCTTTTCATTTTTTACTCTTCTACTTTTATTTCTTCCTTGACAATTTCTTTAGCTGCAACTCTTCGTGTTAGGATTCGTCTCCAAAAATATCGTAAAAGCAGATAAATCGGGAAGACGACAAATAAAACGAAAGGCAAAATAGCAATAACAAAGGTCACTAAACCGAGAATGAAATTGAGTGCGAAATTAAATCCTGCGCTAAAGGCTTCTTTGAGTTGGTAGAAAAAGCCGGACGAATTCGGTGAATAAGCAGCTGGAGTTTGTAAACGGATTTTGATGGTCGAAAGGCTTGATTGATTTTCTAAAAATCGTTTTCTGCCTTCGATTTGCTCGATTTCTCCGCGCACGTTGGCGAGTTCGCGTTGGACTTGCAAAGCATCTGCGACCGTTTTGCCTTGCTTCATTATTTCGAGAAATTGCGCTTCAAGGGCTTTTTTAGTTTTCAAACGCGCTTCGATGTCAACAAATTCTTCGGTCACGTCCTGACCGCTAATAGTTTCGACAATTACACGATTCGAAGTTTTGCGGATTTCATCCAAACTTTCGTTAAACTTTGCCGCCGGAACTCGGGTCGTCATCGTCACCACATCGCGGGTAGTGACGTTTGAACTACTGCTGCTTTGAGTTGATTCAATGACAAAACCGCCTTTACTTTCAACGATTGCAGTAATTTTTTGTTGTGCTTCTTCGGGTGAATTTGCTTCTAAATTCAAATCGGCATTGCGAATAATTTTGCGCTCGGTCGGAACCGTTTCGGCTTTTGATTTATCGGCTCCGTCAATGGTGACATCCGATGCTTTTTGGTCGCCACCGCCGCCATTTCTGCTACTTGGAGTAGGCGCAGTTGGCGCTGCTACCGATTTATTGGCATTTTGATAGGCAGCTTCCCGCGAAGCCGGAGCTTGACTACCGCCACAACTTGTCAAAACAATTAAAATTAACAGCGCAATGAATTTTACTTTCATACTTCCTCCAGATTGAAGTGAGAACGAAACCATTTTTACAACTTGCAGGCAAACTTTGCCTTTTTACTTTAACCTGCTTTTCTCGCTACTTCTCTAAACCCTTGTCCGGCAAAAAGGGCACGAATGGCACTAAATAATCTTCTGATTGCACGAAAAACCTTTGGCACAAACCAGATAAAGAACAGAGCAAAAAGTCCGAGAACCAACATAATAATTATCGGTGCAAAGACTGCTAAAACAGTTCCGACGATGGCAATTCCGTCTTCGAGCAGTGATAGAATCCAATTTGAAACAGGTTCGGGCGAAAGATTTGCAGTAGCGCGTAAAGCGGCTTTTGTTCCGTGTGATGAAAGCGCGAGTCCGCCGCCAAGCAGAGTTGCAATCACGGTCACACTCGGATCCATTTGATTGGTTGCGGAATATGCGACGACTGCGCCTGCCGGAATGCGAATAAAGGTATGAATCACATCCCAAACGCTGTCAACGTAGGGAATTTTGTCAGCAAAAAATTCGACCGCAAAAAGAAATCCGCCAATCCCGATGATCCACCAATTATCCAAAACCGTTAAACCCAACGGTAATTTGGCTAAACTAAATTTTTGCAGCAGTCCTAAAATAGTAACGGTCGCATAAAGATTAATCCCGGAAGTCCACGCCGAACCAAGTGCTAAAGATATTGTAGAAAACCAATCCATCTAAATTTTCCTCCTTATTCGGGGCAGTTAGATGCGCGCATTATACACTAAATTTGGTAAATAATTTCAACGATTTTCGAGTTGATAAACCAAAGTGTTCGGATTGTAAGTTTTCCAATCAAACCAATAATCCTTAATGACCGTAATTTTCTTTAATTGTTTGCCTGAAAGTTCGCCGCTGATTGCTTTGCCCGAAAAATCCCAAGTGCTGCCTGTTTCGGCATCAACTAATTGATTTGAATCGGGTTTGCGTAAAATTTCGAGTTTGCGACCATCAACATTTCGTTCAAAAACGCGCACCGATTTTTTGTCTTCGGCAAGCAAAATAACGATGTCTGTTCCTCCGACTTTATCAATAATAGGGCTTTGTTTTTCCAGAGCCGAAAACGGATAAGCCTTTGCCGTATCATTGATTTTTACGCCAATAATTATAGTTCGCGGCTCAAAAGTCTCCTCAACTTTGGTGTTAATGCGGACGGGCATTTTGCCAACTTGTGTTTCCCAATCTGCCGTTTCGTATTTGTTTGCCGCCAAGATTTTTTCATCAGGGCGCAAAACTCGTCCATTCGGATTTTCGCGTTTCCAGATGCCGAAAGATACTTCGTCCACATCAACCGGAACAAGTTTGTTTCCTTTCAGTTTTCCTTGAATCGCCTCACCCGAAATCTGTTGCCACCACGAACCAGTTTCGGCATCGCGCATAATGAAATTTTGGTTATTGATTCCGGCTAATTCAAATTTTAGTGTCTGCCCGTTCACGACGGACTGCCATACAACTCCCGTATGGCAGAGCGTTCAGTAAGTCGCCGTAATCGGTTGTCCGCCAACGACATCCTGCACAACGTGATGATAAGCCATTTGCAAAACGGGATATGCAACCGCTTCGCCATTGATATTAACTGCCATCACCATTTCATCATCTTTGACAAAATTTGCTTCGGAAACTTTTGCATAAGCTGAGTTTTTGAGCGGATTGAACATCCACAAGAAATGATTTTGTTGAGCAAACCAAACGGAAAATCCGACGATAAATAGAGGTAAAATCAACGGAATATTATTGAACCAACGCTTTGAATTTCGCCAGATTTGAACACAAAGGAATAATGCCGCAATAGCAAAAGCAATAGTCAAAATTGGCGACCAACTTCGCAAATAATATGAAACAGTCAGCGCATTTTCAGTCTGCGGCGCAAATGGCTGAATCAAATAAACAGGAATTGCGACCATTGCAAAGGCTGTGATAGCAATGATAAACACGAAAAGCCAATTGATAATTTTACTCTTCATCAACTTCTTCTTTTTTTACACCGAATTTTTCTAGCCTATATTGCAACGTGCGAAACGTCAAGCCTAATAATTTCGCAGATTTGGTAATGTTATTGTCGGTGCGTTCCATCGCTTGCATGATCAAACTGCGTTCCAATTCTTCGAAATTGATGCCATTTGGCGGAAGTTTGAAAGCTGCGTTGGCATCCGCTTTAATTTCGGCAGATTGCATTTCGGGCGGCAGATCTTCGAGCTGGATTGTGTCAGTTTCGCAAAGCAAAACAGAGCGTTCAATTGCTGATTCGAGTTGGCGAATGTTGCCCGGATAGCTGTAATCAAGCAAAGCCTTTCTTGCCTCCGGGGATAGTCCATTGATTTTGGTCGAACTGTTTTTGGTATGTTTTTTGATGAAATAATCAATCAAAACCGGAATGTCGCCGCGACGTTCGCGCAGGGCGGGAAGCTCAATTGACAGGACATTTAAGCGGTAATATAGATCTTCTCTAAATCTGCCATCCTGCGTCATTTTTAATAGATCACGATTAGTTGCGGCAACCACTCGGACATCGGTGTTGATCTCGCGGGTTCCCCCGACTCGACGAATTTGTTTTTCCTGTAAAGCGCGTAAAATTTTGGCTTGCAGGGAAATATCAAGCTCGCCGATCTCATCTAAAAAAAGCGTTCCGCCATCGGCAACTTCAAACAAACCTTTCTTTTCTCCGACTGCACCGGTAAATGAACCTTTTTCGTGTCCGAAAAGTTCTGATTCAAGTAGATTTTCGTTAATCGCAGCGCAGTTGACGGCTTGGAAAACCTCATCTGAACGCGGACTGTTGGTATGAATTGAACGTGCAATTAGTTCTTTTCCGGTTCCGCTTTCGCCGCGAATTAGAACAGTCGAATTTGATTTGGCGACTTTCAGAATTAGCTTTTTAACCTTGTCCATTTCATCGGAAACGGAGATGATTTCGCCATCGAGTTTTGAAAGTTTGGTCAGCGCACGCGAGACTGTTTCCAATACTTTTTCGCGGTCGTAAGTTTTTTGCAGATAGGCAAATGCGCCGAGTTCTTTGTATTCAAAGGCCGTGTCAACGGTCCCGTGCGCCGTTAAAAGTATGACCATAATGGACTTATCAAAAGCGACAAGCTCTTTGAGCAAATCAAGCCCGCTCATTCCGGTCATCTGCAAATCGGTTAAAACGAGGTCAAAATGGCGGTCTTTAACAAATTTCATCGCGGCTTCGCCCGAACTTGCGGTCGTCACATCGTAGCCTTCGCCCGACAAAATCATCTCTAAAATTTCACGCTGGCTGCGCTCGTCATCTACTACTAAAATGGATTTTCTACTCATATATTGGATGAAAAATATTGCAATTCAATTTTCTCTATAGTATAAATCAAAGTCGAAATAAAACATACGGACAGCTCAAACTCCCGCGAAGCTCCCCCACTTCATTTAGTTTAAGATTTTCCGCAAACTTTATTCCCCCCCTATAAATTAAAAATAAATAGGAGACTCTAAGTAATGAAAAAAAACAATTTAGCGTTGTTTACTTTTATTTATGGGCTAATTTGCCTGTTGACCTTTAACGCTTTTGCACAAGTTGCAAATTTCACTGAAGTCAAAATAGATGAACAAAAAACCTGCTCAACTGTTCCTTTTGAAATGCCTTCAATAATTTCGGAAAATTCCGAAGCATTTACAAAATTTATCAGAGTTATGTCTTTACCATCAGGCGAACGACAACACTCATTTTCTGCACTTTCTAATGAAGATAAAGCGAATGTTATTAAAGTTAAACTTGCCTTGCAGTTTATCAAACGTCCAAATTTAACTAGAGAACAAAAAGGTTTTATTTTGGACACCCTATCAACTATTTCAGCAGATACATATGACAAAACCGATCCACAAAAAGTTGCTCAAACGGAAAGAAATACTAAAATTCTTGAGAGTAACGCCCTTAGGCTGTTTCCACAGAATGAGGCGTATGACATTTTTGTTGATATGAATGGAGATAAAACACCTGATATTAACTTTTTGGGCAAATACGAAAGAATTCTGACTTTAACGATAAAAGAGAGAAAGCAAGCGATTCGTGCATCTTCGCCTATTGAAAAGAGCGACTTTTGGAAAGCACAGATGATTTACCACATAGCAATGTCAAAGTTAAACCAAGCTCAAATTGGTTTTATTGTGGACATAATTCCGTATTTAACTCCAGCCGCTTTTAATTTTCCAACGGAGTCAAATCAACCTAAAAATCAAGCAACAAACGCTCTTGACTCGTTTGAGGCAAAGGCTGTAACCCTTTTTTCAAAGGAGGAAATTTACTCAATTTTTGAGAGCCCCGGGCTTCAAAAACCAATGCCATATCAAATTTTCCCTAGTTTAGTAACTGCAAATGCAGAGGTTTTCAAAGGTATATCATATAATTTAGTAAAAGATTTTAAACCTCCTGTTAATACTTTTAATAAACCTGTTTGTGATTGTATTTCGTGGTGTGGAATAGGAGATTTTTCTTGTTTTACTGTCGATTGCAGTAACAGTGATCCTACCGGATGTGGTTGGTATGGTGATCAAAGATGCACAAAATTTTGCAAACCATAGTAAATTAAGGTATGAAGGGAGTTGGTTGCTTTTAGCCAACTCCCTTTACATAAATCTTTTATCAATGAAATTTAAACTATTAGTCAAAATCGCCATCCTTTCATTTTTATTGCTAACAATAATCGCAATGGTGAGCAATGCCAACATACTTTATAATTCGGTCATTCGTTTTGTAGTATTTTTCTATTTTACTATTTACTGCATAAAAATTTTAGGGAAACAAGAAGATGAATGGTCTGTATTTTTGATTTTGGTAATTTCTTATTGCTTACCTCAAACTGTAACGGTTTATGGCTATATATTGGGGAATTTGTGGTCATTTCCAATGTTTCTTCTCTCTTTGTTTTCAATTGTTTCCGGCTTTATTTACTTGAAATGGAAAAGCCCGTTAAATATATTGCCCTTTTTGCTTGGGGCTTTTTTGGCAACATTTATGTTTTTTCAAGGCTGGGATTATTGGATTCACAAAGACCTTTATGGCACTTTTACAGGAAGAACTAATAATTACAACCCTCCTGCAAAATTTGAAGCCTTTAATGAAAAAAAGGATTTAATAACTGAAACGGATTTCAACAACAAAATAGTCTTGCTTGATTTTTGGTATACGGGTTGCGGAGTTTGTTTTCAAAAATTCCCTCAGCTTCAATCTGTTTATGAAAGATACAAACAAGATTCGTCAGTTGTGATTTTGGCAGTTGACAGACCAGTTGAGGAAGATAAACCAAATGAAGCCTTTGAGGTGATAAAAGAGGAAGGACATAATTTTCCGGTTGTGATTACCAAAGACGCAGATTTAGCCGAAAAATGGGGTGTGAAAGGCTATCCGACTACTTTTGTTATTAATCCAAACGGACAAATCGTTTATAAAGGCGATATAGCCGGAGCGGTTAGAATGGTGGATGAATTGAAATCAGCGAAATGATTTCTATGAACATTTCATTTCTTTTTCGCTTCAATCTTTTTTAATCCTTGCAAAAATTTATCTTCGGCTTTTGAGAGTTTGATGCTCTCAATCCGCAAAGTTTTGTCAGGCTTATACCAAAAAAATTGTGTGTAAAATTTACGGAGCTGTTTATCTTTGAAATCAATCCCGCGCACGGCGTAAAAATAGTTTCGCAAATATTTAAAATCTGTCGCGGTAAACTCATCAAAATCAATACTTTCAAATTCTCCGTAAGGTCTTAAATTAAAATATCTCGTAACTTTTTCGAGCGATTCGGCTTCAACACATTCTTGCCCATAGTTGCACCAAATATCCGCCCAGCCTGCCGCCCAATTATATTCGCCAAAGGAAATATCGTAATCAGGTTTGAAGTTTTTGGCTTTGAAGGAAAGATAACCGCGATTGAGATGAACCATTCTGACGTATTGCGAAGCGTCAACATTAAACCATTTTCGCGAACTTGTTTCCATCGCACCATCACCGACAATTTTCCAATCCGCCAACTCTTTATCCATTCCTAAAGCAGGATCAACATCAGGTTTGATAAACCGCGCCGGAACCGCAAAAATCCCATTATCAAGATGGATTTGCAGTTCAAAATCATCGATCTGTTTATTCGCCCAAGTCTTTCCAGTCGTGATTTGGTAATCAAAATCGCGGTCAAGTTCGGTGCTTTCGCCGCCTTGATAACGATAGGTGTGTCGAATAATATTTAAGCCTTTTTTGAAAGTAACCGGAAAATAATAAACAAAATAATCTTCTTTACTGCTTTCCTCTTCATTTGTTTCCAGCTTAAAAGTTGTTTCTTTGAGCCGTTTAATCTTGTAAGGAATAACTTTGCCGTTCACATTGACCGTAAAATTTGAAATGAATTGAGTTTTAGCCGCCTCGTCCGTCACATCACCTTCGGCGGGAGGCGTGACAAATCCGACAGTCACAGTTTTGGTCGCAGACGGATTGTAAAATTCAAAATAAACATCGACTTTGGCAAAATTATGGTCAACTACATAGAATTTCAGGATCTCTTTTTTTAATTGAACCTGAGTTTCCTGCATCGGCATCAGCGTATTTCCTTCAGCATAGAAAACACCGTCGTTGGCAAAAATTGGCACGGAAAAGACAAGACAAAATATGATTAGGAGCAATAAATTTTTCATATTTGCTGAACGTCAGATAAAACAAGACTTGCGGAGATTCACCACAGAGCCCACAGAGAGCGCAGAGTTATTCAAAATCTTTTTCAAATTGTTCAATTGCTTCTTCAATAGAATCAAACTTCTTGTCTATTTTTCTACTTAATCTGCCAGTTAAAAGTGATTCAATAGCATTAGACTCAATAAATTTAACTTGTTTTTCATCAATTGGATAATGAAAAAAGTCTTGTCCCTTACAAAAGAATTTATGGTCAGAGAGTCTTTCAAAAACTCTAAAACGACTGACA
>DAORIL010000276.1:0-8117 GCA_035438525.1 Pyrinomonadaceae bacterium | reverse complement strand
GGCAAATTTAATCAGTTACAGGAACAAGCAAATAAGGAATCCTCAGAATGGACATTCACGCTAACAATGTTAGGCGGTTTGCAAATAGAAAAAGGTGAATTGGACGAGGGTGAGAAAAATTTAGCAGAAGCCGAAACACTCTATCGCAAACTTTTCCGCGAAACTTATTTGCCCTTGGGCGATAATCTCCGTATTCAGGCGCAATGTCTTTATTTTCAACACAAATATGCGGAAGCCGAAGCAAAAATAAATGAAACTTTAGCGATTTATAAACAAAATACCACTCCAAAATACATCAATTATGCCACCGCTTTATCCATTCAAGGCTTGATTTTTACTCAAACCAACCGCGTCACCGAAGGCGAAAAACTTTTGCGTGAAGCAGTGCAAATTCGCACCCAAAATCTGCCGTCCGACAATTTTTTAACTGCTCTGGCAAAAAGTGCACTCGGCGAAAATTTGACTATACAAAAGAAATACGCCGAAGCCGAACCGTTTTTGCAGGAAAGTTTTGAAAACCTGAAACAATCACAGGGCGCAGAAAATCCGCGCACCATTTTGGCAAAATCGCGGCTGGAAAAATTAGAAGAATTAAAATCAAAATGATCTGACGATGGAATCCAACAATTCAAAGCTTCAATCCCCAATCTCCAATCCCCAATCGCTATACGGCGATTTGGATAACATAATCCTGATGGCACTTTGCAAAGAGCCGAATCGCCGTTATGCGTCGGTTGAAGATCTAAGCAATGATATTTCCAATTACCTAAATAATTTACCTGTTTCGGCGCGTCCAAATACTTTTACTTATCGTTTGGAAAAACTCTTTCAACGGAACAAAGTATCTTTTATTTCGGTGATTTTTGTTATTTTGGCGGTTTTGACAGGTCTCATCGTTAGTCTTTGGCAAACCCAAGTTGCCCGCCGACAACGCGACCTTGCCCAAACTGAGCGAGAAAAGGCTGAGAAAATAAACAAGTTTCTCCAACAAATGCTCTCGTTTTCCAATCAGAGTTTTACTTCGATTTCACCTATTGCCCAGGGCAAAAATGTTACCGTCAATGAGATGCTCGACCAAATCACGCCGAATATTGAAGCCGAACTTGCCGACCAGCCCGAAGTCCGCTCTAAAATTTTACGCACCATCGGCAGTTCATACGCTTCCCAAGGTGTTTATGAAAAAGCTGAGAAAAACTTGCGGTCGGCTTTGGATACTCAATTTCAAATTTTCGGTATGGAAAATGTCGAAACTGCTGACACGATGATTGAACTTGGGGTTTTAAATTTCCGTCAATCTAAGTTTCAGGAATCCCTTCCTCTTTTAGAAAAAGCCGTCAATTTTTATCGAAAATATCAAGCCGATTTTCCTGCAAACTCTCCTGCCAAATTGATTCAAGCCCTTGACTTTCTGGCGGCTAATAAGTTCGCCTCAGGTGATTCAAAAACAGCAGTTTTGCTTTGCGAAGAAGCATTGAAAATCGCCTCTAATGCCGACCTTAAAGGCAATGAACGTGAAGTTTTAGCCGGACTACAGGTAGATTTTGGCTTGATCATAACCAGATTGGGCGACAACCAAAGAGGAGAAACTTTAATTCGTCAAGGAATGGCTTTGTATTCGGAAATTTCTGATAAGCCCCGTTGGGAAGTCGGTAACGCCAAAGCTGCACTATCTCTTTGTCTCATTAACCGAAATGATTTAGATTCTGCGGAAAGTGAACTAGCCGAAAGCGAAAAAATCATCAAGGAAACGCTTGGAGACAGTAATCTTTACATGGCCAGCACGTTGAAAGGAAAAGCAAATGTTTATATTGCGAAAGCCGATTACAAGTCCGCCGAAAAAGCAGCCAGTGAATCCCTAAAAATATTACAGCAAATTCTTCCTCCTGATAGTCCTTTTTCCGCTGGGGCGATGGTTTCTTTGGGGATAATTTTAACCAAAACGGGAGGGGCTAGCGAAGGTGAAACCTTTTTAAGACAAACCTTAAAAATCTATGAAACACAGACGACCAAAAACATTGCCTTCATTGTTCCAAACAAAATCGCCTTGACCGAGAATCTGTTGGCACAAAATCGAATCAACGAGGCGGAAAAGATGGGGTTAGAAACTATTTCGGAAGCGCAACAAAATCTTGGCGAACAAAATTCGGTGACTAAAACGGCGATTAATAATTTAGCAAAGGTTTACGAAAAACAAGGGAAAAAAGATTTAACCAAAAAGTATGAAGCAAAATAGCGAGATCAATCATAATCTTTTACGGGGAGATTTGGATAACATCATTTTAATGGCGTTGCGAAAAGAGCCTGACCGTCGGTATAGTTCCGTAGAAGACTTGAGCAACGATATTTCCAAATATCTCGATGGATTACCCGTTTCTGCCCGTCCCAATACTTTTCTTTATCGTGCTTCAAAATTTTATACACGTAACAAAACTGCTTCAGTCATTGGTTTGTTTTTAGCCCTGAGTTTACTAGTAGGAATAATTGCTACTTCCTGGCAAGCCTATATTGCAAGTCAACAACGCGACCGCGCTGAAAAGCGTTTTCAAGATGTTAGAAAACTTTCCAATTCGCTTTTATTTGAAATTACCCCAAAGATTGAAAGCCTCGAAGGCTCAACTGAAGCTCGTGAAATTTTAGTTAAAAGGGCATTGGAATATCTCGATAGTCTTTCAACCGAATCGCGCGATGATTTAGATCTGCAATCCGAACTGGCAACTGCGTATGAAAAGGTTGGCGATGTGCAAGGAAATCCTGCAAAGGCAAACTTAGGCGATTTGCAGGGTGGAATTGAAACCTTAAAGAAGGCACAGAAAATTCGTTTAGCCTTGGTTGAAAAGAAACCTGATGAGGTCGAAACGCAAAGACTTTTAGCCACAAACTATAATTTAATCGGTGATTTTCGCTGGTGGGCTAGCGACGTCGAAGGAGCAAAGACTGACTACGAAAAATCTACCGCAATTTTTGAAAAATTACAGACACAGAATCCGAATGATTTACAAATAAACCTCGACCTTTTAAATTCAACCACCAATAAAGTCAAGGTTATTTCCTACAATGGAAGCTATGACGAATCAGTCAAACAATATCAAATAATTTTGCAAAAAGTTGAAAAATTGGAAACGCAGTTTCCAAACAGTGTCGAGTTAAAACGACTGCACGGGCTAACGGCAATTCGAATCGCATATGATTTAAGTTGGCAAAATCATTACGATATTTTAGGCGAATATGTCAAAAAAGCCTTTCAGATTTACGAACCATTACTTGCTTCAAACCCAAATGATTCTCGAATCCGCCGTGATTTATCTCATGCCTTTTTTCAAGCTGCAGGAATTTATGTCGAAGAAAATCCTCCGCTTGCTCGTCAATACTTGAATAAATCTGTCCAAATTGCCAAAGAAACTGTTGAAAAAGATAAGCTTAACTATTTAGCTAAACACGATTTAGCTCAAAGTTATTCCAAACTCGGCGAGGTTTCCGTCTTTGAGAAAAAATTTCCCGAAGCAGTTGAATATTTAAAAAAAGCTGAAATAATCTTATTGGAACTAACTGCTGCAGAACCTACCCACGAAGGTTATAAATACTCTCTTGCCAACAATTATGGTCGGCTTGCGGCAGCTCAAACAGGTGCTAAAGACTTTCAAAATGCTATTGAAAATTACCAAAAAGCAATTGCCCAACACCAAGAATTGTATCAAGCGGATTCAAATAACAATATGGGCATCAGAGCCATTGCCATTGCCCAACAAGACCTTGGCAAAGTCTTTGAAGAAATAAAACAAGCGGAAAATGCACAGAATTCTTATCAAAAAAGTGTCGAATGGTTCACTCTTTTAGAACAAAAAGGCGCACTTGGCGAATACGATAAAAAGAATTTTGAGACTTTAAAAAAAGCCGTTGAGCATCTGCAAAAGTAATTTTAGGTAAATTTTAATTGGTAATTCGTAAGAGGTATTATCAATTACGAATTACTAATTACGAGATCCGAGTTTTTTCTACCAATTGATAAACCAGACTTATCGGTAATCCGACAACATTCCAATAATCGCCTTCGATTCCTTCAATAAATAAAGCGGCTTGCGCTTGGACCGCATAGGCACCGGCTTTGTCCAAAGGTTCGCCAAATCTGACCAAAAATTCGATAGCAGATTCCGACAAATCGGCAAATTTAACCCGCGTGTTTTGCAAACCAACTTTAGTTTCGCCGTTTTGGACAACTGCCACGCCGGTCAAAACTTCGTGCCAATTTCCCGATAAAAGCCGCAACATTCGCCGGGCATCATCTAAATCAAGAGGTTTCCCGATAATTTGGTTATCAATAACAACCGTTGTATCTGCACCTAAAACAATTCGGTCTGAATGATCGGCAGCTACAACTTCGGCTTTTTCTTTTGCTAATCTTTGGACATAATCCACCGGATTTTCGCCTGCAAATTCAGTTTCGTCAATATCTGCGACAACCTTTTCGAATTCCCAGCCAACCGAGGTTAAAATTTCTGCCCGACGAGGACTGCCCGATGCCAAAATCAATTTTGGTAAATTTATCATTTTTCCATTATCAGTTATCATTTAATTATTGCCAAATGAACGATCTTTTTCGCACATTGCCGGTTTTATTAAAAGAGTTTGAAGACAACGATGCGGTTCGTCGGGCAGTTATTTTTGCCGCTTGGCGTAAAATTGCCGGAGCAAGTTTGGCAGAACATACCGCAGCTATTGTATTGAATAAAAAACATTTATTGGTTGCTGTCGCCTCGGAACGCTGGCAAAAATATTTAAAAGATTTAAGCGGGCAGATGATTTTCAAATTAAATTCTGCATTGGGACAAGCAGTTGTCACCTTTATCGAATTTGTTGTCGATGAAAAAGCCGTTTTGGAAGAACGCGAGAAACGCGGCGGAAAAGAATTTGATGAAACTGAAATTCGAGAGCTGGCTAAAAAAGCTATTTCACCGCAATTACGCGCCAAAGCCAATAAGATTAAAGATGAATCGTTACGAAAAGAGTTTTTGAAAGCGGCAAGTATTAGTTTGGCTAAAAAGGCTTTGTTAATGAAAAAACAATAGTTAGTAAAATTTACAAATAGTTTGTTATTATTTTGAATTAAAAGAAATATCATTACCTTTGATTTATCATTAAACTCAAGGATTAAAACCATAATGGACGTTAGAAAAGTAGCAAAATTAGCACATCTAGAGATTACTGACGAAGAAGTTGCGATTTATACGCCGCAAATGAATAATATCGTGGCGTATGTTGAGCAGTTAAACGAATTGGATACGGCAGATGTTGAACCGATGCTCGGCGGATTAACTCCCGAAGGCGAAACAACTAATGCCATTCGCGCAGATGTTCCGCACGAATCGCTTGGACAGGAAAAAGCACTAAGTCAAGCTCCGTCAGCAGTTGCCGGACATTTTCAAGTTCCGAAAGTTTTATGAAAAAAGTAGCCAGTAGTCAGTGGACGGTAGTCAAAGGCGGATTATTTTGCCTTTTTACTTTTTACTTTTTACTTTGCAGTGCGTGCGTGACAGGTTCAATCCCAAATTTGGAACAGCCTGAATGCACTGATTCGCGTTTGACGGTCAGAAAGTTTTATTCATTCCATATCGGTAACGAAATGAAATTTTCGCAGGAAAATTTGAAACAGCGGGAAAAGTTTTTGACTCCTGAGTTTTATAAATCGCTGCAAAATGTGCAGTCTGAAAATGATGTTTTTACCACAAATTCGACCGATGTTCCGAGAGCATTCAAACTTGGCGGTTGCAAGGTGATTGAACCGACCAAAACAAATGTTGAAGTATTATTGTTTTGGAGAGACGAAAAACGCACCGAACAAAGATCAATTAATGCCGAAGCCGTTAAACAAGGCGATAAGTGGTTAATAAATAAGATTTTATATTAATTTATGTCAATTAAATCAAACATTGAAAAAGTTATTGAAAATGCGGAAAAATTAAATCCAACATTGAATTCATTTCTCTCAATTGAGCGGGAATATGCTTTGAATCGTGCTACAGAATTAGACCATGATACCACAGAAACAGCTCTCAAAGGTTTCTCAATCGCCATTAAAGATAACATTTGCACTGAAGGAATGCAGACGACCTGCGGTTCAAAAATTCTGCATAATTACAAAGCGCAATATGATGCAACCGTCGTTGAACGGCTCAAAAACTCCGGCGCAATTATCATCGGAAAAGCAAATATGGATGAGTTTGCGATGGGCAGTTCCAATGAATCTTCCGCATTTGGGGTCTGCCGAAATCCCTGGGATACTGAACGGGTTCCGGGCGGAAGTTCAGGCGGTTCAGCAGTTGCAGTTGCTTCGGGTGTGGTCCGTGCCAGTCTCGGCTCAGAAACCGGCGGTTCGGTTCGTCAACCTGCATCGCTCTGCGGAATCGTTGGATTTAAACCTACTTATGGTAGAATTTCTCGTTTCGGATTAGTGGCTTTTGCTTCTTCGCTTGATAACATCGGCATCTTTGGACAAACTTCGGAAGATGTTGCCAAGGTTTTAGGAGTCATTGCCGGACGCGACAAAAACGACACAACTTCGGCAGATGTGGCAGTTCCCGATTATGTTTCTGAACTCTCAAACGGCATTGCAGGTAAAAGAATCGGAGTTCCGCGCGCCCTTTTTGGCGATGGATTGGACGCTGACGTTAAAAATTCAGTTGAACAATCTATCGAAAATTATAAACAACTTGGTGCAGAAATTGTGGATGTCGAATTACCGCATGCCAAATACGGAATTGCGGTTTATTACATCATCGCTACTGCCGAAGCGTCTTCAAATTTAGCAAGGTTCGATGGAGTTCGTTACGGATTTCGGGCGGAAGGTTCGCATAATTTGCGCGAAACTTATTACAAAACCCGGGAAGAAGGATTCGGTGCAGAGGTCAAACGGCGGATTATGCTCGGAACTTATGTGCTTTCAAGCGGTTACTACGATGCTTATTATTCAAAAGCGCAAAAGGTTCGTAATCTGATTCGCCAAGATTACATCAATGCTTTTGACAAATGTGATGTCATTTTAACTCCGACTGCGCCTTCCACCGCATTCAAAATCGGTGAAAAATCCGATGATCCGATTTCGATGTATTTGTCTGATATTTATACGGTTTCGGCAAATTTAGCAGCAATTCCGGGCATTTCAGTTCCCTCCGGACTCTCTTCTGACGGTTTGCCAATTGGTCTGCAATTAGTCGGAAAACACTGGTCGGAAAGCACTTTGCTCAATATGGCTCACGCTTACGAAAAAGAATTTCCGTTGAATGCTAAACCACAAATTTTTGTTGGATAAAGTTAGGAATACTCAAAATTAGCCACAAAAGGCACAAGAAACACAAAAAAGATTTTTCTCTATGTTTTTGTGAATTTTGTGCCTTTTGTGGCTAATTTATTGAGTCACTCCAATTTGAATAGTTGTTCTTTTTTCGGGTGTTTTTACCGGAGCTGATGAAGGCAAAAGTTTTTGCCAACGCAATCTGTCATCAACCATTGTATCCGCCTCAGGAATCGGAACGGGACGCGAGAAAAGATAACCCTGTCCATATTCACAATTCAAAATTCTCAATTGATGCAATTGATGAACGGTTTCAATTCCTTCGGCGACCACATTCATTCCCAGAGTTTTAGCCAGAGAAATAACGGTTCGAACAATTTCTCCATTTTCACTTCCCTCTTCCATCGTGCTGACAAATGAGCGGTCAACTTTGAGCGTATCAATCGGAAAGCGATGTAAATAGCTCAAAGAAGAATATCCGGTGCCAAAATCATCAATGCTCAATTGAACACCTAATTGTTTTAATTCTTTGAGAATTTTAATTGCGGTTTCGGCATTTTCCATCACCGCACTTTCCGTAATTTCGAGTTTTAAAGTTGAGGGATCTATTTTGGTATCAATTAAAATTCGTCGCACCTGGCTGACCAAATCTCGGCGGGCAAAATGTTTACCTGAAAGATTAACGCTCAAAAACATTGATTTATTAAGCGGAGATTTGTTTTGCCATCTGGCTAATTCTTCGCAAGAATGGCGCAGCATCCACAAAGTCATCGGAATTAAGTAAGTGGACAGAATAATTTTATAGATATTTGAAAATCTTGTATGCTAGTTC
>DAORIL010000275.1:0-8118 GCA_035438525.1 Pyrinomonadaceae bacterium | reverse complement strand
TTTTCCAGTTCGATGATCTGTTTTTGGGTCTGAGTCATTTCCGGTTTGATTGCCGGAGTTTTGGCTAAAATTTCCTCTGTGATTTCGCCTTCTTTTTGAAAATATTCGATGGCTTTGTCGTAATTTCCCAAATAATAGTGAGCATTGGCGATGTAATTAACCGTTAAAAACTCTTTTCGTCTGTCTTTTTGCCGTAACTCCAAAGCCTTTTCAAAAAGTGCAAATGATTCCTGCGGATTTTCGGCATTTAGGAGTAATTGTCCAAGTTTTTCCAGTGATTCTGCTTCACCGTTTAAGTCTTTTGCTTCGCGCGAAATTTGTCCGAGCCGTTCCAAATATGTTTTTTGCGTTGTTTCATCCCCAAAATATTCGGCTTCTTCAAATAAGGTTTTGAGGTGGGCGATGACCAAAATTCGTCTAACTTTTAACAATAGCTCGCGCTTTTCGGCATTTGTTTCTTTTTCGGCATCTTTCAATCCATTTTCGGCATTGGCAAGTTCGATTTTAATGCGGTCAAAATAGCTTTGATGATATTTTTTGAGATTGACATCCGCTTCGAGCGAAGTTTTGGTGGAAAGTTCATATTCGCCTTTGGCAAAATGAATTTCGCTGATTTGATTAAACAGAGAAGCTATCCGTTGAAAGATTTTCTCGCGCTCATCTGCGTTTGTTGATTCGTTGAGTTTGTTGTTTAGCGAAGTAATTTCGTTTTCCAGTTTGTTGAGGTCAGTTGTTTCTTGAGCAAAGACAAAATTCACGCCAATTACCAAAGCGGCAAGAATTAAAAATTTGGCAATGTATTGTGATTGTTTCATTTGTCTTTTAGTTTTCCTTATCAAAAGCCACCAACTAACGCCGAATTTTGCTATAAAAAGGCTCAAGATTTTTTGACAGTTCGAGAAAATAAGCCCGAAGTGAATTTGAGATTGAATTTTCAAATTTACTTCGAGCCAATTTTTCTATTTGATTTATTTTTTAATGTCTGGACCTTGCATTAAAAAGTAAATTATCTTTTGACGCGAAAATATTTACTGCCAATTTTAACTAAAACGCTTTTTTCGCCCGCTTTAAGCGAATATGCGCCGGGACTGGAAACACTGGTTGTCCAATTGCTGATTAGATTTCCACTATTAAATGCCTTACTAATGGATTCTAGTTGCGTTGCGGTTAAGTTGCCTGCGTTAGTCGGAACAACTGCCCCGTTGGCTTTGAGAATATTTACCAAATTACCTCCGCCAGCCGCTACCAAATTACCTCCGCCAGCCGCTACCAATCTATTGACAATAGATTTAATACCTGCGGAGTCATTTCCAATTAAGGATGCTCCGTCATTTCCGACTAAAGTAGCAGCGATAATTTTGTTACTGCTCTTTTCTAAAAAGAGAAGAGCCTTGCCCAAGTTAGTAATTTTGTAGGAATCGTAGAAAGCCCCCATTGAATTCAGATCGTCCCGGCGTTTATCAACTGCTTTCCGAAGCTGATCGTAACTGCTCCACTGCCCGTTATTGTATTGAGTAACATCACATTCTCCGTCACTACCGTTAGAAGTATGCGCCAATCTGACACTGGCATTTGCATTTGAAACTGCTTTACTTACCCATGGATCACTGCACGTTCCTTTTGATTTCCATTCGTTTGTTTCCTGCTGACTGGGATTTGGATAAGTTTGCGCCAAACTAAATGTCGCTGTAATTCCGATAAACCCTAAAATTAAAAAAGTTGTCATCAAATTTATTTTTTTCATTTTTCTTTCCTCTTTTGATTTGTGTCTAATTTCCTGTAATTGAATTGTTGTTTCCGCCGCTTCCTTTAACGAGGCGGTAAAGTATCCAGACGATTGCTACAAATGGGGCAATCAAAAGCAATAACAAGCCGATAAGTTTAATTAAATCTCCAATCATTTCCATAGTTTTCTCCGTTTATTTTTCGTTCATTTAGTAATGCGATAAATTTTTTAAAAGCAGCTCAAAATTTATTTTCGGCGTGAGAATTAGATTTCATTCTGTTTTTAACCAAAATTTTACTAATGAGAATTTAGACTCAGCAAAACAAAAAATGTGCCGACAATGGTAAACATTCCGCCTATAAATCCGAAAATTAAATAAGGAAACAAGGTATGCAATATTGTTCCGATGTGCGCTTGGTCGGGAAATTGCGGATTGTAATAAACTGTTACATTTTCCCCGATTGCGTAATTATCTAAACTGCTCGCTATCTTGGATTTATAGTCAATCAAGCGTCCGTCAGCCGTCTGAAACCGCACCGATGGCTTGTATAAAGTATTTCGGGAAGAAGAATAATTCTGTCGCATCCCCTGGCTCACTTCGACATCCATCACCACCCCCGTTGTTTTGGTTGATCTGCTTATTTTCCAAACTTTTATCAACAACAAAATAACTGTAATGCCGAAAGCTAATAAACCGAATAAGAGCACTAAAATACCAATAACTGTAAACTTTTGA
The DNA here is from genome assembly GCA_035438525.1 of Pyrinomonadaceae bacterium. GTDB lineage: Bacteria > Acidobacteriota > Blastocatellia > Pyrinomonadales > Pyrinomonadaceae > JAIBCC01. The sequence goes on along the minus strand of DAORIL010000275.1, from coordinate 5,656 downwards.
TCCATAACATCTTCTTTCTTTACCTGGCTTTTTTCTTAAAAAACTCTTTCACTGAAGTAATGCGTCAAAAGGAGAAAAAACGGCTCAAAATATTTTTGAACTGTTAAGGTTTTCATTTCAGTTTACAAATAGACTCTCAAACAATTAGGAAAAATTTTGCCCCATTGTTTCCAACGTGAATAGCAAAAGACGCAACAGATTTAAACAACCTCTCACGCCATTTTGTTAGTTAAATTTTGATCAATTAATTACAAGATTACATCACCGTTTTCATCAATTGAAATGCAATTTTCGGAGGCAATTTGCCATCGTCCTTCACGGTAAACAAAAATCAATTTTGTTCGGGAAATGTATGAGCAAAATTCACCGGTGCCGGGGATGAGGCGAATTGTGTTTTGGACACAGGCAACAACAGCACGGTCAGCGGTTTTCTCCAATAGCTCTTCGTTATAAATATTGTATGAGTTAAAGTTTTTATCAAGTCCGGCATTTTTGAGAATATCGTTTTTGCCGATAGGCTCTTCAACAATACCTCCGTCAGACAGAATATAGGTGTATTCGTCAGCTAACAACGGCTCGGCAATCAATTTGTTGCCACGCGAATAGGCTAATTCGTATTTGCGCTTGATGGCGATTAACTCAATCAGCAGTTGTTCATCGAAATCCTTTTGAACCGTTCCGCAGTAAGCGCACTTTACTTGATTCGGTTCTAAGGTCCCATTGCATTCGCTACATTTATTTTGCATATTTTTATCTTTGTTTTAAATTTCAAACTTAATCAAGGAGGAGTGCCGAATATTGTCAAAACCCAAAGCATAAGCAAAGGAAGACTCAACATTGTATCTCATTAATTTTTAACCGATTTCCCTAATCCGATTTGTCATTCGATAGTGCAATTTCTAATCTACGAACTTTTTGAAAAAAATTATGGAAATCGTGGAATATCTTTTAATTTTGGGCTTTTGACTGGTTCCTCCGAACCGCTTTGCCATTCGCCAAAAGGATTTACATAAAAATTAATAACTCGAATCCAATCTTCCTCAACCACTGTTCGGCTGCGATAAAAAGTTTTGACCGTATATGTTACTTTCACCGGATAAACAATTGTTCCGGTTTTGCCGTTTCCACTATCTGCCAACGGACTCCAACGACGCGAAGCGCCGATTTGCAAAGCAGTGACATCAACCGTAACTGCTCCGTCCAGACCTTTTTGTGCCAGCAATTCACCTTTGTCACAGCGAACGATTTTCTTGAGCAAGTCAGCATTTGGAGATGTGCCGTTTTTGACTTTGGGTTGCTGAACCGGACAATCGATAATCGGACGGTCAGCCGACAGCGTGTTGTTTTCGTCCACTGTGACCTTGCCGACAGAGTTGTCAACCGTCGGAGGTGTTGCCGTAGCTCCTGTTAAAAGCCGCATCCGGTCGGTAAAACACATTCCTCCCGCCGGTCTGGTCGAAGATTCATTATCCAACCGCACCCGGTGGATATAAAAATATTTCCCCGTTTTATCTTTGAATTTCTCCGGCTCATCTTTTTCCAGATAAGGCAAAACCGTTCCTTTGTAATAAGTGCCGATTGCCATTGTGTCACATTCAACACGATCTCCCGGCTTGAACTTGGCACCCGTCTGGAGTTCTGCATCCGCAGCTTTATCCGGTTGATTTTCATTTACTTTCGGTTCTGCTTTTTGAGTTTCCTTCTCAGGCGGCTGAATGGCGGTTTTTGAAAGACGCACTTGTTTCGTCTGGCATAAAACGCCTTCAGGATAAGAATTACGCCATTTTTCAATTACAACTCGGGTTAAGTAATAATCGCCTTGAAAAGTCGGATTATCTTTTTCTAAATAATCCACCACCGTTCCTTTCATCCAATCATTGATTCCGGTCGGATCGCATTCGACGCTGTCACCGGGCTTAAATTTTTGCGCGAGAACCTGTGAATTTGCCGCAAAAATAAAAATAATAGCGATGATGGTTGCAAAGACCATTTGGTTTTGCCAGGTTTGAATTATTTCTTTTATCATTCTTTTCCCCATATAAGTGCTTTTATCGACTAATGCGACAAAAATAAAAAAAGTAGCTCAAATTATTTAAATTGTTTGCTTCGTGCAACTTCATAGATGGCTCTTTCAAATAATCGCTATTAATTACGCCGGTTTTCGCCTTAGCAACAGAAAAGGAATTAACAAAATAAAAGGAATGGCAATGATGAGCGGAATGACTACCAAACCCCATTCGCTAATGAGCAACGGCAAATCTCGTTTGACAAACGAGTAAAGTGTAAAGGATTCCCTATATTGGTTAAGGGGCGGAGTCGTATTGTTTGGCGGATAGGGTAAGCTGGCGGCAAATCCGAAAGCATTTTTGGCCGGAGAAAGTTCGGAATACGGATCATCGGTTTTAGGAGTCATAACGGTGCAAAACCACTTTCCGTTTGCCCACGCAACATTGGCGCGTCCAGCGCTGACATACACCACATAATCATTTTCCGGCTTATCTTCGTCCGCCAAAAAAACGGAATTTGAGTCTTTTCGATAGAGTTTTTCAATTTCGGAGCTGTCTTCATAAAATTTGTTTTCACCGGTATTTTTCCAACGGTTAAAAGACTGTTCCGCATCTTTTTTAATTGATTCACGAATTTTTTTGATCTGCTCTTTGGCTTCATCTGCTGAATTTTTCTTTTCAAGCGTATGGATGACAGACATTCCATAAACTGAGGCATAAACACCGGGAAAGGTTTCATCTTTCCGATATTGAACCTTAGTTGTGCGAGGCATTCCGTCAACAGACATCGGAAATGAACGGAAAGGCGGCATTAAAAATAAATAAGCCAAAAGACTGACCGCAAAACAAATCAACGGAATAATCGTTGCCAGAATCGGGATTGAACTTTTAACCGGTAGTTCTACTCCGTCGGAATTGGTGCTGGGTTTGGTTTTAACAAATGCACCGAGAAAAGCAATAAAAAAGCCGAAAAGCGAACCAAACCAGGCTATTCCCAAGGTCGGAATTTCATTACCCCGATTTAAATCGTCCTTAAATGTAGTGAAAGCCAGCAGTAAAATGAGCGAAATTACACTAAAACTGATTATCAGCACACGTCTGAGCGGATTTCTGAGGAAAAAGGGAACAATCAGCAAGAACAATGCGATCAAGGCTAGACCCAGCACGATAAACCCAAGAGAAGGCATTGCCTTAGCTATAGAATAAAGACCAAGCGGAAACTTTGGATTCAGATGAATCCAAGTCGAAAACATAAAAGCCAACGCGATCAAGGCTCCAAATACCGTAATAATCTTTCTCATTTTAATTACCTCTGTTAATAATTTCTTTCGTTTGGTAATGCGCTAAAACGTGAAAATACGGCTCAATAATTGTGAAAATTATTTCAGACGCGTCAAATTAACATCATTGGTGAAGTTTCCCCAGGTGCGGCTAAAGTCAATTTGCAGCAAATACGCCCCATCGGACGGGATTTCAAAATTGTATTTTTGATTTCGGTTGGACATTTTTAGTTCTACAAAATGATTTCCGATGGTTGTTTCCGCTGATAAATCAAATCCTTTTTTGACTGAGCCGGTGCCGAGTAATTGATTGTCTAAAAAGACTTTGACCTCGACATCAGCCACCATCCAAACACCTGAAAAAGCTATTTTTAACTGTGCTGAATTAAGATCCTCCTGCTTTTTTGTTTCAGACTTTGGAGATTCAGGAGCAGTGTGTTCGGAAAGAAATTCACCGGCGCAATATGAACATTTGAAAACAATTCGATCTTCGAGAACTTGTAATTTTCCGCCGCAATTCGGGCATTTAGTCGGTTTAAACATTGATGATTTACTACTTCTCCTTTTGTTTTGAAAATTGTTGAAAAATCATTTGTTTGGTAGATAAGTCAGATGACATTCGCGGGTCTGAAATTACAGCTTTGGCGCGACTGTAGATTTTCCGCAACTGTTTCTCAAAAAGGTTTTCTGGTAATGACAATTCTGGTAACTTGCTTCATTTCCTTTTCGGTCGGCGTGTAACCATAGATCTTTGTCGGTTCGCCGAGTTCGGGTGACCCCATACTCGCGTTAAAACTCCTGTCCATGACCTTGATGCCGTCCGCATCGTAAAAAGTCATATACCACTCAAAAACATTAGTTTTCTTCGTCGCTTTGACGAGCATATTAAATCTGCCGAGGCTGAAATCGTAATCCGTTCTAACGATTTCAAAATATTTTTCCATTTCAGAAAAATCAGGTTTCGGGAATCCGTTTTCGTCCCGGTCGGCTTGATTAGCGACTGGCTTATCAGTTGTTTGATTACCGTTTTTAGTTGTCACTGGTTTTTCTTCGGCGGGTGTGTTATTCGCCGTTGCCCGTGCGATTCCTGGAGGAAAAACTTTGATGGAATCTTTGACGGTGAGGTCGCTCAGTCCGCACTTCCATTGACCGAAAGTGTTTTTGTAACAGTTTCCCTCGGCTTTTGTTTCGTCATACAAAAGACAGCTCTTTTCCGGGGTTTTACCGTCCGACAGAGTGCATTGATATTTTTTGTAACTGCCGCGAATCGGGTAAATCAAATAATCTACATCAATGTCGGAAATATTGGCATACGCACCCCGTTTGTATGGAGTTCCCTTGCCGATTTGCGTTACCTTCACGTCATCAACCAAAAAAAGCGTTTCAATACCGGATTCGTGTTCGCTGTTGCAGATGACGGACGCAATGGCTTCGGCAATGGTCGGGGCTTTGGTTTTCGAAGGGGTTTCGCTGCACGGTCGCGGATCGCGCGAATTATATTTTTTGCCAATACCATTTTGCGCGAAACTCGAAGCGGTGAAGATAAAAACAGCTGTGATTGTTGCTAACAATAAAGAGTGCCGTCGTTGTGTTCTTTGTTTTGTCATTTTAATCTCCTTTAATTTTTAGAAAGCAGCCGAAAAAATTATTTCTCCGGCTGCTTTTACGCCAAAGTCGCGTCAGTTTGCCGTTTTCTCTTCGTGTGGATCTGAATGTTCCACAATCGTAACGCTCGCTACTTGCGGCATTCTAGTCTTAAACGGGGCGTAGCCGTGTCCTCGCGTAGGCTCGCCGATTTTCGTCTTTTTAATGTCGTCAAAATAAAGCGAAGCTCTGTCAATCGCAACTCCTTTTGAGTCGCGCCAAGTAACTTCCCACCAGGTTGGCACGACCTTTTGCTTCGGTTTAGCGACCACATACAAGGTCGGAATGTTAGTCGTAAAATCGTATTCATGCTCGACGATTTCAAAATACTCTTCCATCGCCGAAAAATCCGGCTTCGGATATTTGTTGGCTTTTTGAGCGGAAACTACTAACGATGCGCTGACCGTGATAACGATTGCAATTGTGAACAGCAGTAACGACTGCCGGCGTAGATTGATTTGTTTTTTCATTTTTGTTACTCCAATTTTGTATAAAATGATTGTTTTCAGTTTCCTGAAATTATTTTCATTTTGTAATGCGACAAAGTTTGAGAAAACGGCTCAAAAATTATTTATTCGGCAAATAAATTGGTTCTGAAATTTTTGTCGCGTCGGAAGGACAAACCCAATCGCCGATTTTGTCTTTGAAACAACTGTATTGTGCGTCATATTCCCGGCGGATAATGCTGTCAGGTCAGTTATAAAACGCATTAAACTAAATTTCACT
>DAORIL010000274.1:0-8144 GCA_035438525.1 Pyrinomonadaceae bacterium | reverse complement strand
CATTCCCGATGATCCTGAAACCATCGTTTTTGCCAAGACACTCGCCTTCAAACTTGGGCTTGAATCAGAGAGCGCGCCATTAATGCGCCGAATGATGCAAAACGCCAAAAAGGGAAAAGGTCCGGTCAAACTAATGAGCTTCAGACAACTATTGAGGTTCATGGAGCAAAGAAATAAATTCTTAGTGGAGCTTGATCAAAAAAATCGAATTGGCGAGGCTCCGCTACATATTCTGGCAAATCAACGAAACATCACCTTAGCTGAAATTTTTAACTTAATTGGTCAAAAAACTAAGGTAAGTGGGGACCTTCATAATCGTCCGAGATTATTAATTCGTCACGGGTCCAAATCTTTTATTCCATTCAGTAATTTTGAACAAGCTAAAGAGTGGAATCTTTATCTTGATATAAGTACTTTACTCTTAGCTCAAAAGCTTGGAATTCTCGACCAAATAGAAACATCTTTCAAGCAGTTAAAGATTTCTCCTATTTCTGTCACAGCTTTAATTAAACAACGTGACGATTTAAATCCTGACCAACAATCTGAGCGTAGTAGTCGTATTTTAATCTCTCAGTTATACGAGGAAAAAAAGTTTAAACTTTATGAAGAACCAATTTCCCAGGAATCAATTGATGAAATTTATAGAATTGTCAAAAATGACCAAATTAATTCCAACTCAAATTCAAAAGTTTCTAATAAAAAGCTGCGGAGATTAAAGAAAAAGCGAATTATATTTGCAGATCCCGAAGAGCTTGAAAGACAACTAGGCGACAGACTCAATTTAATAGCATCTGCATATTCGACCAATGGATTGTCGGTTTTACTAAAGCCAATAATTTGCTATGGAACAAAAGATAATTCCGTTCTCAGGCTCCCGGAATTAATTTCCAATCAAATTATCAATTGTCGGGAAATTTGTGAGTCGTTGAAAGCATATAATCGTATTTCTGATGATGTTTATAAAAAGGCAATCTCCTCCCTGGGTCAAGAAGCTAATTTCAATTCACAATTATCCCCTTTACCAAAAGCAAAACTTTATTTGATGGAAGCAGTTGCAATTTTGCTTGCCAAAGCCGGAATTTTGAAAGAAGTTTGCGAAACATTTGAAGTATTTTTATCCCAAAAATCAGTATATTCAGTTACTGAAGCTATCAAATATTATCAAGAGTGTGAAGAATTAGGGAAACAATTAGATGAGCTTATCGAACGTATAAATGATGGCATTGATGAAGGTATTTATCAATTCACAGTAGTTCCTGACGAGGCTTCGGCAAAAGATAAGGTTTTTGATGAAAAAGCCGGTCTTGATTTTAATTCAACCCTTCAATTATTCCTGCCAGAGCCTGAAGAAAACGATGTCATTTGTATTGATGACCGGGCATTAAATAAATACTCTAATCGTTCCGGCAAAAAATTCAATATACCAATAATTGGAATAAATGAATTGTTAATTTGCTTGTGGCAGAATGACTTTATTGATGAACATAAATACTACGATTTATTATTAGAACTTAGAAAGTGTAATTTCCGTTATATTCCTATTACCCACGATGAAATCATCTTTCATCTTCAAAGAGCCCCCTTTGAAAAGGGGCGAATTATTGAAAATGAAGCTCTTGCTGTCCTTCGTCAATATTATTGCTCCTGTCTACTCGATACAAAATTTTTACAGATTTATGATAATTCTCCATTAACGGAATTAACATTTGTTACTAATAGCATAGAATCTGTCAACAACTCGATTTCTAAAGTGTGGGATAGTGAAACTTTAAATATAGATCTGGCAACTGCTCAATCGAATTGGATTTTTGAAAATTTATTTACCGGGTTTATTGGATGCAGCCATTTAAGAGATGAAAAGTTAATCAATAATAAATTATTTGATATTAAGACCCTTGCTTATGACATTTCCAATTTATTAATACGCGGATTGCTCATAAATGATGAGAAAGATCCTTTTGAAATAAATGAAAATCGACAACACTACTTTAAGTGGATTAATGACCATATTCTCCTAGGTAATTGTGTTTCAGAGCCGGCAGTTTTATTAGAAATCGGGCAGGAAATAAAAGCACGTCTAAAAACAGCCCAATTTCAAAAATATAAAACAGATCAAGAGCGCGTATTAGCTGGCTTTTTTACTGGAAGATTTTACCTCGATCTCCCCAAAATAGTTACAGACATAATTACCCTCAATGAGGAAGCCAAGAACTGGCTTCAAATCCGTCTCGGAAATGGAATTGAAGTTCATGACATTTTGTTTGAAACCCACAATTATTGGAAAGCTGTTGAAAAAGCAATTGCCGGAGAAGAAGTTAGGGTTAAATCCTTGAAGTCGGATACTGAGTATATATTCACGCTACAAAACAATAATGCGGACCACACTGATACAGAAATTTTTCCTTTGATTCTTATCTCAAATCAAGAAAATAAAGAGGTTGGAAGTATTCAAGATGCAACTTTTGCTTTATTAAAAGCGGATCCGGATAAACGCCTTGATGCTTTAAGAAAAATGCGACACTGGTTTGACTGTTCACAAACTGAGTTTGAAGAAACGGTCAATCAAATAAATAAGATTGACGACCCTTTGTTTCGTGCTCAAGAACATTTGAAGATTAGAGAAAAGTCAATTGAACTTTTTTATCTAAAACTGGCACAAAGGTTTGAGGAAAATAAAATCGATTATTGGAATGAGCTCCTTCCCCCATCGGCTGAAAGTTTATCCGGCTATTTTCGGTTGCCGTTAAGAATCGAAGGAAACAACTTTTCCGATATATATAGAGAGGCAGCGGAAACGTTACTTAAGGAAGAGAAATTACAGTTCGTAATTTCCCGACTTTCATCGCTTCCTGTTTCGATGCCAAAAAAAGTTATTCAAAATTTATCCGAACTTACAGCTCTAGAAAAATTGCAGATTTTGGAAAATCTTTCATATGGTTTGACCTCTCCAATTCAAATACTTCATTTGATAAATTTGGCTCTGAGAACGTTTACCTATGAGGATGACAAGGAAGCAGAATTAACAAGAAATCTAATTAACCTCCTTTACGAGACCAATACAAACCAAAACAATATAAAAGCTTTTACAGCAATTTTGTCGTCCTGCAAAAATGATTTCAAATATTGGAACGAGTCCAACAAATGGTCGCCGGAAATATTTTTAGCCATGCTTTGGGCTCATTCTAGTCGCCTTCATAATATTTTAAGATTGATGGGACTTACTCCTGATTTCATAACTTCATTCTTTTATAGCAAAACCCCTGCATATCCGGAGATCTTAAACCGGAATCCAGAAACCTGGAATGATTGTATTTATCCTAATAGAATTAATAGAACCAAATTATTAACCCATGCGGCGGCAAAACTATTTGATGGAATTCCTTTAGAGCTACTTGAAAGGTTTGAAATTCCAAACCTTATTAAAAATGAAGTATTTCAAAATGAAGATGGCGATGATATACCTTACGCTTTGTTAAGTGATCCAAACTTATCTCAGAACAGTTTAAGTTCTTTCTTTGGCGGCGACCGATTTGAAACACTTTCACCAATTATCGGCGGAGAAAAAATAGAAGCATTTAAAACCGAAAATCTTAGAAGTAGTGTTGGAATATATCTTCAGTCTTTGATAAATACTCCCGAAGATTTAAAGCCTTGGGTGATGATTTACCTCATCGCTGAGGATTTGCCGATCTATCTGGAGTGGCAAAAATTACTTTCTAAAGCACTGAGAAAGTTTGATCCGAAAGCGCTTTTTCAGTTGGATGTAGCAAACCCAAGCTACTTGTTACTAGGCGCAACGGATCAAATACCACATTTAATTAAAGAAGATTTTCGTCCGATTTTCCGAAATCACATTTTGGAAGCTGCCACAGAAATTGCGACTATCACTGATAAGAAACAACGTTCTTTAACAAAATCCATTTTGATGGAAGCAGTATTTTCATTATCGTTTCATCCCGGAAAGCCTACATTATCAAGTGAGTTTTTTGTTAGTCTCTTAGAAGAAATTGAGAATATTTGGGGAGATTTAAGCAATAATTATCGGAGTTTCGAATCTGATTTTATATGGAATATTCCCGTTGATGAAAGCAAACCGTGGCGACTTTTTGATCTAAAAATCAGAGCGAACCGGAAATTAAATAAAATGTATTAACAACTTAGCTTTATTCTTCAAGTAGAAGTTGGGTTTCGCCGGAATCAGTTTCTGTTTCTTTTGCAGACTCTTCTAACCATTCCTTTGGAATTAATGCTTCATCCCGCCATCTTTGCTTAACACGGCTTTGGCAATTCTAGTCATTTAAATCGGCGTGGTCAGTTATAATTATTTGAAACTTCGGAGAAAGACTATTTACCACTTCAAAAATGGGCGTTTTTGTTTCTACTATTTAGTTTTACGTCCGGTTTAGGTTGTCCGGACGATAAATAAGAGCAATCTAGCCTAATATAGAGGTTGGAAACTTAAAGTTCTTTCATAAAAGTTGCTTGATGAATTTAGATTTTGCTTGATACATTTAAAAAATTGCTTGACATGTTTAGATTTTGCTTGATATATTTAGCAAATGAGTATTGCGAACGAACAAAAACTTGGAAGTTTTCTTAAGAAATGTCGGGAAGATTTGGATTTAACATTGCGTGATGTTGAAGAAAAAACCGATATTTCAAATCCCTATCTTAGCCAATTAGAAGGAAATAAAATTAAAAAACCATCTCCTAATGTTTTAAATAAACTGAGTGAACTATACAAAACTTCTTATTCAAAATTGATGAAACTTGCCGGTTATCCTGCCCCAGAAATTAAGGAAACTGGAGATCTTTATGCGAGAATTGGCGAAACTAGTAAAGAAGAGGAAGATGCGCTCGTTGAATACTTAGAATTTTTAAGAGCCAAACGCAGTAGGAGTAACCAATGAAGTGGTCTTTTTCGGAATATATAACATTTAGGGAATGTCCTCGAAAATGGTATTTCGCTTATAAGTTGGCAAATGCGAATTCAACCAAAGTGCCGATTCGCAAAGAAGCGTTTTACCTTTCCAAACTGCAAACAATTGATGCTTGGCGAGGAAACTTAGTTGATAAAGTTATTAGTAAAAAGATTGTTCCTAGTCTCACCTCTGGAACAGTAATCTCTTTAGACCAATCACTTTCCGAAGCAAAGATATGTTTTGATAACGAACTTCTATTCGCTCAAGAAAAGCGTTGGCGTTTAGAAGGCGCGAAAACTTCAGATGACAATTATGTTGCCTTGAAAGGTTTAGAAAAGGAAGATACTGGGGAATTATTAGAGCAAGCCTGGATTGATGTAGAAACTGCAATCACGAATTTATATCAAATGCCGGAAATCTGGGATTTATTAACCACTGCAAGTTATTTAAAACCGCAGGAGAGATTAAGCTTTTACCATTACGAAAATTATGTTAATTGTATGCCCGATTTAATTCTGCTTTTCAGCAACGAAGACCCGGTATTGGTTGATTGGAAAGTGCACAAATACGGTGTCAAGGATTATCGTCAGCAGCTTGCTTTGTATGCCCTGGCGTTAACTCAAAGTAGTTTCGGAAAAAAATATCCAATGGAACTTGCCGGTGTTCAGCCGGTTGACGTTAGGTTGCGCGAGATTCAGCTTTTGACGAAAAAAGTTCATCCACACGAATTAATAGATTTTGAAATAACCGAAACAAAAAATTTAATAAGCTCATCAGCGAGAAAAATGGAACTAGTATTGGCTGATTTTGATAAAGATTTTACCTATCTGGATGTTCCGACGACGGAATATGCCGAAAAATGCCAGAGGTGTTCTTTTGAACCTATTTGCCAGGAAAATTCAAAATGGGAAAAGGAGATAGTATGTCGGGAATCGAAACAAATATCTTTCCTTTAATCAACCTAGAGACACTTTCATCGAAATATAAACTCTATAAGATTAAAGGATTAAATCACGAGTTCAACAAAAACAAGGATGAGAGCTACATCAGAGTCAATTCTTTAGTAACTAAATTAAGTTATCAACTTCAAATTCCAGTTACTTTTATTGAAGAAAAGAAAGAGTTTTTTCTGGTTGTTCGAGATGACGCGAGAGATTTGCCCGAATACATGGATGTTGTCCGAACCAGACTGCATCTTGAGCTGATTTCCGGAGTTTTTGATTTGGATTATACGAAACGAACTCCAAATAATGACCGGATCAGCATTAAATTTCTGCAGTTTCTCCTCAGAAAACCCCTTGAACGCGACAGTCGGTTGTGGTCCCCAAATACTGGAAAACCCTTTTTTGAGTTAACGCCTTATCCGCTTACAGACAAGATTTTGCAATACACTGGATTTAAGCCGAGGGTCGTCGCCACGCACGACGGCGGAATTGGTGTATGCGTAGATGTAACACATAAATACACTGACAAGAAGTCCCTTTCGGCAAAACTTAATCGGCAGGAGTTCAAATATTTTAGAGGAAGACATTTTATCTATCATTTTGGACATAAATGGTATGAAATTAACGCCGAATATTTCGATGATTTCGATGTCAGCCATGCGACTATTGATACTCCAAAAGGTTTGGTAACACTAATTGATTTTATCTATTCTGAAACTGATAAACCATTTCCCAAAGAGTTGCTGAATTTAACGTCAGATACTGCCGTAATCGGATACACCAATAATCGTGGCGAAAAGCGAGCAGCTCCAACAGCACTTTTGTATCAAGTTTACGGTCCGCACGATTCGATAATGAAAAAATATCACCATGAATCAATTTTGCTGCCATCTGACAGAAGACGATTAATTTCCAATTATGTTGAAGCACATCTCACTAATTTGCAATTTGGCGATACCAGCTTAAAAATCTTAGATAAACCGCTGGAAGCCCCTGCAAAAAAATTTGTCGTTCCAGATTTTGAGTATGCCAATTCTCAAATTTTATCCGTTAGAAGCACAAAGGGTGCTCGACATGTTTCGTTGGACAATCTCGGAGAAACACGTCTTTCAATGCTCAAAGACGGTCCCGGATTTTATGATAATAAACCGTTAAATTATCATTATTTAATTTTACCCTGGTCGGTTTTCAATTCGTACGGAGACCAATTTAAGGATGATTTAAGCAAGGTTGTAGATAAGCTGTTTCCACAGGAAAACGGTTTTACTCCTGAGCTGGTTTTTTATGATGATAGAGGTGAAAAAATTTGGGAAGCTCAAGCTGCCGCGATAAAAAAAGCTGTCGAGAAAAAGTGTAAGAAAGCAGGCTTTGCCGTCGTCATGATTCATAAAACTATTGATAAAAAGTTGCGGGATGAAGACACACTCGCTGCTGCAGTAATGAAAGAGCTTCGCGAATCTCAGATATTTGCCTCAATAATTCACACGACTTTTACTAGAAACTGCTACAAAGTTTTCAGAGGTAAAAATGGAAAACTACAATGCCGGGTGAAGGATCAAATGAAAAGCAAATTATCCGGTTATTTACAGGGTGTGGCAATCAACAAAATTTTGCTCAATGATTTTCGCACGCCGTTTAGACTTTCGACGAAACTTAATGCTGATTTGACCATAGGTATTGATGTCAAAAATCATACCGCTGGGTTTGTAATCGTTGGCAAAAAAGGTGCGAATGTCAGATTTGATTTTGATTTCAACCAGGCGGAAAAGGAAAAGATCTCTTTTAAGCGTATGAAGAAATGCTTCAAGAAAATTTTGCAGGAAGAGCTGGATTTTACACAAGATTTGATACTTAATATTGTGATTCATAGAGATGGGAAACTCTTTCAATGTGAGATTGAAGCAATCGAAGAAGTCATCCGCGAACTAAAACAGGTCGGGGTCCTTTCAGCTGATGTACAAATCACTTTCTTGGAGATTCATAAAAAATCTGAAGCCCCGTTCAGGCTTTTTGATGTTATCAAACAAGATTTTTCAAATGATCAGGTTTGGAATCCTCAAGTCGGTTATTATTATATCCCAAACCACCAAAACGGCTATCTTTGTTCAACTGGGCGAGCCTTTTCCGCCCGAAGAAAAGGAACGGTCAATCCACTTCATATTAAACATATCAAAGGTGAACTTGCCATCGAAGAATGCTTGGAAGACATCTATTACCTGACAACTTTAACCTGGACGAATCCGAGGGACTGTTGCCGCGAACCGATTACTATTAAATT
>DAORIL010000273.1:0-8153 GCA_035438525.1 Pyrinomonadaceae bacterium | reverse complement strand
TTGCATATTCGGCATCACTTTTTCGATAAAGGAATCGTAAGCAGTTAAACCATCTTTTTTGGTTAAATCCATCGAACGGTCATAAAAATCAGTTTTAATCGGTCCGGGTTCAATGATCTTAACTTTGATATTGAAAGGCTTTAGCTCGTATTGCAGACTTTCCGAAAAGCCTTCGACCGCCCATTTTGTGCCGTGATAGAGGCTGTAAAGCGGAAAAGTAATTCGTCCGCCAACCGAGGCAACGTTAACGATTGTTCCGCGTTTTTGTTCACGAAAATACGGCAAAATTTCCCGCGTTACGTCCATCAAACCGAAAACATTGGTCATATATTGCTGGACGATTTGCTCCCTACTCGAAGCCTCAAAGGCTCCGACTAAACCGTAACCCGCATTATTGACCACTGCATCAATTCGCCCAAATTTTTCCAATGTGGTTTGGATGGCAGATTTTATCGAATCAAGGTCAGTAACATCCAAACGAATACATTCTACATCAGCAATTTTTTGCAAATCCGTAGATTTTTCGGGGCTTCGCATTGTTGCGGCAACTTTCCAACCCTTCGATTGAAAGAGTTTAACTGTATGATTGCCGATTCCACTTGATGCGCCGGTGATTAGGATAACTTTGTCCATATTTGAAAAGTAAAAATGTAAAAGAGTAGAAAATTGAAAAATTTAGGCAACACTTTCAAAGTCTTTTAATTATCTTAAAAGGTTGATTTTATGTGAAATCGCTTTCATTTAAGGCAAGACTTTTTCACCTTTTAACTTTTTCACTTTTCAACATTCAGTCTTTCAAAATAAAAGTTGGCACCATTCCGCCGCCGCTTGAAACATTAGCTAGTTCAGTAGTTGAAAGTCGGGTAAAGGCAGAGCCAACCTTGCCCATAAAAAGTAATGGATCAAGATCAACCAATTGTTCACTCATCACGATCTTATCGCCGTCAAGCATTGGAAATTCTTCTTTTGATGTTTTGACACGTTCCTGAACTAAATAATCGCCATTTTTGAGGGCAACTTCGATCGCTTCATTCCATTCATTTTCGTCCGAAACCCATCCGATATAAATTCCGTGACCGCCGTAATCATCATTTGGTTTGAGAACCAATTTCGATTTATTGGCGCGAGTCCATTCGACCAAATCAATCGTTTCACCTTTGTTTATTGTAGTTTCATTGCGGAATTTTCGCGTCCATGGAACATGCGTGTGGATTTTTTCCAGTTCATCTGCCGTAAAAAGATGCGAATATTTTTCATTGGTCAGAACTGCAAAAATCGCTTTTTTATGAATGATTTTGCACTGAAAACTGTTGACCATACAGACGGCTCCGGCGCGGTATGCGTCCAAAATTGCCGGATATTGTTTCGCAATCGGTAAATACTCATTAACCAAAAGTCGTTTGTAAATAATGTCAATTTCCTTTTCGCCGCACCAAAGTTTTCCATCTCTAAATTCAACTTCATCAGGCGAACAAATGAACGAAGGATAACCTTCTGAAATAAAATAATCGCGAAAAAGTTCAAATTCTTTAATCGTCGGTAAATCTTTAAGATCAATAATTGCAATAGTTGGATGAGGCTTTGGATTACCGTCCGAAAATTCTGCGTAGGCTCTGATCAAAACATCCAGCATTTTGGTTGAACCTTCGAGCGTGCGAAACTCGTATTTTTCGCCAAATTTTTTGACAATCGGTAAATTCAAAAAAATCTTTGCGGCAGAGTCCGAAAAAGCAATTCCGGCAGGTGATTCCCCATTGAGTTCGACATAGGAATAAGAATCATCGGTCAAAAATGAATCAAGTCGGGCAGTTGGCGAAATTTGTTTATATTTTTGGTCAATCGAAACCAAATCGCGTTCGATTTCAGTAATTCCAAGTTCATCCAATATTTCATCATTTTCAACCGCAGCATCTTTGACCTTTTGCAATGCTCCAAAAATTGTTTCGCAAATTGTTTTAATTCGATTCCAATCCGATTCCAAAACAAAATGCGGGCGGAGATATGGTGATAAGCGACGACCTCCAAAAATCAGTCGTGCTTCTTCTAGTCCGGCATCAAGCATTTGACGTGAAGATTCAGCTAAGTCTTGATCTTCTAGTAGTTTGTGATAATATTCGACGGCTTCCTTTAACATTTTTAGTGATGTGTGATGTGTAATGTGTGATGTGTGATGTGTAAAATTTTACTATTCACTTTTCACTATTCACTTTTCACTTAATTTTAAGATTAATTCAAATTCGCCTTCGGTTAGGGGCATTACCGAAAGTCTTGATTGTTTAATTAGACCAATATTTTGCAAACCTTCTTCGGCTTTTATTTGTTCTAAAGTCACAGGTTTGGAAAATTTTTTGACAGGTTTGATTTCAACCGCAATCCATTTTTCATCCGTTGAATCGGTAAATTCTTCGCGTGAAACTTCGGCTAAACCAACAACGCTTTTTTCAGAAACGGAATGATAAAAAAACACGTTATCTCCCAGTTTCATTTCCCGTAAGTTATTGCGAGCTTGGAAGTTACGCACTCCTGTCCAATCGGTTTTACCGTCTTTGATCAAATCATCAAACGAATATGCTTCGGGTTCTTGTTTCACAAGCCAATATTTCATAATGGTTTAGGAAGTTTGGGAAGTTTGGGAAGTAAAACCAAGAACTCTTCCTAAACTTCCTAAACTGTCAACTTTTCTTCTGCGCTTGCATTGCTTTTTTATTCAGCCATTTAGCCAATCTTTCAAAGATTGGCTGTAAAGGTTTGAATAATTTGGCACGAAAACTATTTTGATTTTGAGTGCCGCCCCACGCTTTCAAATTTTTCTCGGCGTATTGGCGAATTTGGGTTTCAAGATTTGTTTTTTTAACCGAATGCCGCAGTGTTAAATAATAATGTTGACCAACCAGGGAAAAAAGGATTCCTGCCAGGTTTGATTTGAAAGATTGTTTCGCCATTAATTTTTTGGCAAAACCTTCGGTTGGTTGGAGCAACGCGCCCATTGAAACCTCTAAATAAGCTTTAGAATTCTGCACTTTCGGATGATATAAACCGGGCAAATCTCCTTTGATCGGAGTGGTTACGCCTTTCATTTGCGGAGTTTTTATAAAATCCACCAATTTAATTTTGTCCAGTCCGGCTAAATGTTCGCTGGGTAAAAACTTTAAGATATTGCTGATATTTTCTTCTGTTCCTTTAGGGAGATCAATGCTCGATTGGTTATCAATCGAAACACTTTGCGATGCCCGAACAGATTTTAATCCTGATGCTAATGTTGCCATAATTTTAGTTGAATTATATGTTTTCTTAGCCACTCACGCAAAGGCAAGTGGTCGGTGGTCAGTGGTTCGTGCCTAGAAAAAAAGATTTTTAGCAATTAATTCTCAAAAACCGACCACTGAACACCGATCACTGAACACTTTTCCAGTTTTATGTTAGGCTAAAAATATGACTAGCGGATTTCAAACAGGTGATTTTTTAGTTTTTCAGATCGAAAGCGGCTTTGGATTAATGCGTATTTTAGACATTTATAAAAATGAAAACGGCGAAATTATTTGGCATGTTGCGGCTTACAATGAGCTATTTCCTGATGTCGAATTTGCTGAAATGGCAATAGAAAACGGATTAACTGTCAACGTCCCGCACGTGGCATTGACCAACCGGGCATTTGAAAGCACGCAGGTTGCAAAGATGGCAAATAAGCCATTAAACGCAGATGAACTGAAAGCTTATGAGAATTGGAAAGACTCAAATGGTGAAATTTCAGACCGCTCAATTCGTTTAATTATGGGTTTAAGATAATCTAGTTTTTTTCTCAACTAAATTTTTGGTTGAGTTTTCCGTAATACTGATTGGGATTACATTGCTTAAATCTGACTCAGGCAAAAGTTTGTCCGTAGTTAAAGGAGTTGGAACATTGATTTGGGTTTCGGCTAATTCCTTTTCACTTCCTCTCTTTGGAAATTGTTTTTTCAATTGCCGAACTCTCCAAAATGCCTGTGCCTGCCAAAAGAAATTTGCGGTTAAAAATCCGATAACAACATAAATGATAACCGGAGTGCCTTCTTTGCCAGTGTAGAGAGCGTGAAGAATAATGGTTAACACTAAACTAACAACTGCACTTAGAAAATTAAAGGTTGAGCTGATTGTAATTTGTTGTTCAGGTGTGGTTTCTTTATTTTTTAATTTGTCAAAATCGGGCAAAAAAGTTCCGCAACTTCGACAGTAGGAGTTTTCTTTTTGGTCAGCGTTTCCGCATTTTGGACAAAACATTTCAAGTAAAAAGTAAAAAGGTAAAAGTAAAAATTTTCTTCATTTTCTCAAACGTCTATTTTTTCTTAAATGTTCAAAGTTTTCTCCGTTTCAACTCTTTGCTAATCAAGTCCAATTCCCTGCTCATTTGCCCTTTGACTGATGAATTTTCCTGCGCCCGTCTAATTAAATATGGGATGGTGTCTTTGATGGGACCGTAGGGAACGTATTTTGAAACATTGTAACCTGCTTTAGCCAGATTATAAGAAAGGTTGTCACTCATCCCGTAAAGCTGAGAAAACAGTGCATTTGGATGATCGATGGGTAAATTGTTTTGAGTTATTAAATTGACTAAATGGCGATTGCTTTCTTCATTATGCGAAGCACAAACCACTGCAATTTCTTTAATATTTTCAATGCAATATTGCAAAGCTAAATTATAATCGCGGTCGGTTGCTTCTTTATCAGGCTGAATCGGTGATTCATAGCCTAACTCTTTAGCCCGGTCCCGTTCCTTTTCCATATACGCACCACGCACCAGTTTGACCGCATAAAAATAACCGTTCTTTTTCGCCTCTTGATGAGATTTTTTCAAAAATTCAAGACGGTCGTGGCGGTAAAGTTGAATCGTATTAAAAATTAGCGGGCGTTCACGATTGTATTTCTCCATCATTTCGGTCACGAGCTGGTCAATCGCATTTTGAATCCATGTTTCTTCAGCATCAATAAAAAGCTGTTGGTCAATCGAATGTGCATATTTACAAATGCCATTGACTCTTTCACGAATTCGCTCCCATTTCCATTCCCCTTTTTCGGTCAATTCTTTGCCGGATGAGACTTTTTCCAAAGTTCCAAGCGGGGCTATTCCGGTGACTTTGAACACTGCAAACGGAACCCGATCATCATCCTTTGCACGTTTGATGGTGCGAATAATTTCTTCTTTGGTGCGTCCAAAATCTTCCTCCTCATATCTGCCTTCGACCGAATAATCTAGAATTGCGCCAATATTCGATTTTCCTAATTCTTCAACCGTTTTTTCACATTCTTCAATAGTTTCGCCGCCGCAAAATTGCTTAAAAACGGTTGCTTTGATCGCCCACTGGACAGGTAAATGCCATTTTAGGGAAAGCTCAGCCATTTTAGTTCCGAAATTATTGAGACCTTCGGAATTCATCATCCGAAAGAGCCAATAGCGTCTTTTTAATTCGGCGTTTGTTTTGTCGGCAAAAGCAACCTCGGTATTTTGTAAATCAAGGTTGGGGACTGATTTGGGAATCTTTTTTGAATTTAATTTTGGAGTAGCCATCTGAAAATATTAAACAATAAATTTTCTTAAAAATAAACGCAAATTGTTTCTTTTGCCAAATTCCGTTATCATTTTTCTTTTTGAATTATGAGTAAAGGTTTAACAAAGCGAAGCGAAGATTATTCCGGTTGGTATAACGAACTGGTTGAACGTGCCGATTTAGCACAACATTCCGCGGTCAAAGGCTGTATGGTTATCAAACCTTACGGTTTTAGCATTTGGGAAAAAATGCAGCGGGCATTGGATGATATGTTTAAGGAAACAGGGCATCAAAACGCCTATTTTCCCTTATTTGTCCCCAAATCCTTTTTGGAAAAAGAAGAGGAGCACGCCGAAGGTTTTGCCAAAGAATGCGCGGTTGTCACCCATTACCGGCTCAAAGCTAATCCTGACGGAAAAGGTTTGGTGGTTGATCCCGCCGCTAAATTGACCGAAGAATTGATTGTCCGCCCGACTTCGGAAACTGTTATTTGGAACGTTTACAAAGGTTGGATTCAGTCTTATCGTGATTTGCCGATTTTGATTAACCAATGGTGCAACATCGTCCGTTGGGAAATGCGAACCCGCCTCTTTTTGCGAACTACCGAATTTTTATGGCAAGAAGGACATACCGCGCATTCCACCGAACAAGAAGCGATTGAAGAAACCGAAAGAATGTTGGGAGTTTACGCAACTTTTGCCGAAGAATGGATCGGCGTTCCCGTAGTCAAAGGCATCAAAACCCCCAATGAACGATTTGCCGGAGCGGTCGAAACCTATTGTATTGAAGGTTTAATGCAAGATGGAAAGGCTCTGCAATGCGGAACTTCGCACTTTTTGGGGCAAAATTTTGCCAAATCGTTTGACGTTAAATTTGTCAACAAAGAAGGACAATTGGAATATGCGTGGGCGACCTCGTGGGGCGTTTCGACTCGTTTGATGGGCGCGTTAATTATGGCGCATTCGGACGATAACGGTTTGGTTTTACCGCCAAAACTTGCACCGATCCAAGTTGTGATAGTTCCGATTTATCGTGATGAAGAAGGTTTGAAACAAATCAGCGAACGAGTTGAACCAATCATCAAAGAATTGAAAGCTAAGGGAATTTCGGTTAAATATGATGATGATGATAAATTCAAACCCGGCTACAAATTTGCCGAATATGAATTAAAAGGCGTTCCCGTGCGTTTAGGCTTGGGAATGCGCGACCTCGAAAATGGAACCGTCGAAGTTGCCCGTCGTGATACTTTGACCAAAGAAACTGTCCAGCTGGATGGAATTGTTGATTATGTTGCGAATTTGATGGATGAAATTCAAGCCAACATCTATCAAAAAGCCTTGAAATTCCGCGAGGAAAACACTTTCAAAGTTGATACTTGGGAAGAATTCAAGGAGCAGATCGAAAAAGGCGGATTTATTTCGGCGCATTGGGACGGAACGAGCGAAACCGAAGATAAAATCAAGGAAGAAACCAAAGCCACGATTCGCTGTATTCCATTGGACGCGGTTGAAGAACCAGGAAAATGTGTTTATTCGGGCAAAGAGTCAAATAAACGAGTTTTGTTTGCAAGAGCTTATTAAATTTGAAATATGAGAAACGGGTAAAGTCAAAACTTTTTTATCTGTTTCTCATATTCTTCCTTTCTCTGAATAAAAAAGTTTTCAGTTTCACCACTTATAGGTAAATTTTCACTCCAAATGGTTTGATAATTTCTTGTTGAGCTTTTAGAAAAATTGAACCCTAGTTGTAATTTTTTACCTTTTTTCCATTCACTAATAAATGCCATAGCTGGGATTTTGAACAGTTTAACCTCACCCACTTTTATTGGATAAGTAATTAAACCCGTTCCACACCATCCTTTATCCATTTCCTTACCATCTACCTTAATTGAAAAAGGTGTAAAAATATCTGTCGAGTTTTCTTCAGTTTCATAACCACTATAATAAAGCATCTCCTTCGTATTATTTTCAGCAAAAAATTCGGCGAAAACTTCGTTATCAATTTGATTAAAACTTTTGAAATGTATTTCGATTTTTCCGTTTTGTTTTGTTGAAATTAATGAACCGGGAATTTCCCTCGTGTGAGACATCGTTTGATTACAATAACTATTAAACTTCACTTCAGAAACCAATAACCAAACACCAATAACGCCTAATCCGAAAGCAACCAACCCAACCAAAACTCTAAGTCCTAAATTTTTCATCCCCTTTCTCCAAATTGTTTGAATTGTAATCAACAACTGAATGAAAAGCCACAAAAATTTCTTGCCAAAAAACACACAAGACTATTTTCTCAGCCTTGTGCAAAATATTATCTCTAAATTTCAATTAAAAAATTCCCGGGGTAGTCATTGCCCATTGTTCCAGAAAAGGAGTTGGGTCGAGTAAGTCCGAACGCCGTTGATAGTTTGCGGAAGGAACATAATAATAATCGTTGTGGTTAGATTTTTGAGTTAATTTTCCAACTCCATCCCCGTTATACATTTCAAAATGGAGCATCGAACTACCGCCACTCAATAATCCGACATTGGCGATATGTTGTCCTTCAACAACTGAACTTCCGACTTCCACGCCTTCGGCTAAATTTTTTTCGATTTCACCGTATCGAACCGTAAAAAAAATGTGATCCACA
>DAORIL010000272.1:0-8172 GCA_035438525.1 Pyrinomonadaceae bacterium | reverse complement strand
TTGTTAATTGCTATCATTTTTTTAACTAATTTCGGGCAAAAAGTTATTGCACAGAGTTGGCAATTCTCGGTTTCGGGCGATTCACGCAATTGCGGTGATGTCGTGATGCCGACAATCGCCAAAGATATTTCAAACAATAATGCCAATTTTTACTGGCATTTAGGCGATTTAAGATGGATTTCTGATTTTGATGAGGACATTAAACAACGTGCCGGAGCCAGACCTCTCTCAATTAGCACTTATGAAAATACGGCATGGCAGGATTTTATTGATAATCAAATCAACGCCTTCAAAGTTCCTTTTATTTTAGGCATCGGAAACCACGAAACTACTTCGCCGAAAACCCGCAATGATTTTCTGATTCAATTTGCCGACTGGATCAATTCGCCGATGATTCAAAGTCAAAGACTCAAAGACGATCCAAACGATCATAAAATTAAAGCCTATTTTCATTGGCAACAGAACGGAATTGATTTTATTTATTTGGATAATTCAACCACCGATCAATTTGATTCGGCACAACTTAACTGGTTCTACAAAGTCATGAAAAATGCCGATGCCGATCCAAATATTAAAACCATCGTGGTTGGAATGCACGAAGCATTGCCTGACAGCATTTCTGCCGACCACAGTATGAGCGATTATCCGGTAGGCGTGCAAAGCGGACGGGCAGTTTACACCAGACTCTTAAAATCACAAAATGAAGCGCACAAATTTGTTTATGTGTTGGCAAGCCATTCGCATTTTTTTATGGATGGAATTTTTAACACCGAATATTGGAAAAACAACGGCGGAGTTCTTTCCGGTTGGATCGTGGGAACGTCCGGCGCAGTTCGTTATAAATTACCGCCGAATTCCGATACTCTGGCAAAAGCAGCCAAAACCAATGTCTATGGATATTTACTCGGCACGGTTAATCCGACAGGTTCGCCCGAAGGAACAATCCGTTTTGATTTTCACGAATTAAAAGAGCCGGATGTCCCCGCAGAGGTTCAAACAAAATTCGGAACTGATTTAGTTCATTGGTGTTTTGAAAAAAATTCACAGGCTTTACCAGCACCAACGCCGTAATTTTGCCAAGAAAATTTAGCGGATGATTTACGGCAATTTGACTTACGCAATTTCAATCGCTAAGATTTCTATTCGTTCTTTGATATGCTCCCGTAGCTCAGTTGGATAGAGCAACAGCCTTCTAAGCTGTGGGTCGCACGTTCAAGTCGTGCCGGGGGTATTTTTTGATTTTAGATTTGGGATTTTAGATTTTAGATTGTATAATTCATAGTTGATTTCAGATTTTAACGTTGGATTGAGGATAATCCAAAATCGACAATCCTAAATCTGAGATCGAATATGGCGGCTATAGTTCAGTGGTTAGAGCGCCTGATTGTGGTTCAGGAAGTCGTGGGTTCGACCCCCACTAGCCGCCCCACTAATTTTTAGAAAAGGTTGAAAACGATTAAAGTTTTCAGCCTTTTTTGTTTATCGCTCGTCTTTGTAGTAACTTATTCTTTTGCCACAATGAAGAATTTTGCCGAAACAATTCTCCGCGATTTTCCCAAACGAAAAGTTGTTATTTTGGGAGATTTAGTAGCTGACCAATTTTTGCACGGAACAATTGCGCGGGTTTCGCGGGAAGCTCCGGTTTTTATTTTGAGTCACAATGATACCGAGACTTTAGCGGGAGGCGCGGCGAATGCGGCGGTTAATGTCGCAAGTTTAGGCGGAAATTCGGTGGCAGTCGGGTTAATCGGTCAAGATCAAAATGGTGATGCGCTTTTGAAAGAATTGAAATCAGCAAAAGTAAATTGTGATTTGGTAGTAGCTACTCCAAATTTTCAAACCACCACCAAAGTTCGGGTTTTAGCCGGACATCATTATGCACTGCGTCAACAGGTAATTCGGATTGATTACGAAAATAAGACGCAAGTTAATGCAGAAATTCGTCAGCAACTACAGCAAAATTTGGTTTCTGCAACTAAAAATGCTGATGCGATTATTATTTCCGATTATAGTTTGAACCCCGATTTTGGAGTCGTGATACCCGAAATTACTGAACTTGCGCTGAAAATTGCCAAAGGCAAACAAATTCCGCTAGTTGTTGATTCGCGGTTTAGTTTGCAAAACTTTTACGGCGCAACATCTGCCACACCGAACCAGGATGAAGTTGAACAAATTTTAGGTAAAAATTTTACTGAGTCGGATTGTCTGAAATTAGTTGAAAAACTTGGCTATCAATCGCTTTTGGTGACACGCGGCAACAAAGGAATGTTATTGATTGAAAAAGACAAAACGCCTGTAGAATTTGATTCAATCGGCTCAAAAGAACCGGTTGACGTAACTGGCGCAGGCGATACGGTGATTGCTACATATGCTCTGAGTTTGGCGTCGGGAATGAGTTTTGCCGAAAGTGCGACCATCGCCAATCACGCCGGAGGAATTGTAGTCATGAAAAAGCGAACTGCAACTGCCGGTGTTGAAGAATTACTTGAATCCCTCCGAAAAAGCACTGAAAACGAGGCAGAAGCTACTGCTTAAACTGACTTGAGACCTGAGACTTAAAACTTGAGACAATGACACTTTTCGCTCCAATTTTAGACCGTAACCAACTTATTGACCGAATTTCAATTGAACGGCAAAACGGCGCAAAAATCGTGCTGGCAAACGGTTGCTTTGACCTTTTTCACGTTGGACATATTCGTTATTTAGCCGGTGCCAAGGATTTGGGAAATATTTTGATAGTCGGGATAAATTCGGATGAGCAAGTCAGAAAATTAAAAGGCGAAAATCGCCCGTTTATGCCCGAAAATGAAAGAGCTGAAATTATTTCGGCTTTGAAATTTGTAGATTTTGTGACAATTTTTCCTGAGCCAACTGTAACCGAATTACTTCGCGCGATTCGTCCTGATTTTCACGCCAAAGGCACAGATTATACCACCGAAACCGTCCCAGAACGCGAAATTGTCAAAGAGTTTGGCGGACAAGTTGCAATCGTCGGCGATCCGAAAGACCATTCTTCAACTGATTTAATTAAATTAGCCACTAAGTTCACAGAAAATAATTGACGTAAAAGTAATAAAAGAAACAGATTTTTAATAATTGAATCATTAATCAGTTACTTAATTTTTGTCTTTTTACTTTTTACTTTTTACTTTTTACTTTTCTATTTTCTCCTCTGTGAACTCTGTGTTCTCTGTGGCAAAATATAGTTGAATGTATAAATCCCGCACCAAAACCGACCTGATGATTGAAGTTTGGGAAGTGCTTGACTGTGAATCAGTTGGCGCAAAAGAGATTATTGCGATTGAAAATGCGGTGCGCGAAAAGTTTGGTAATAATGCAGTTGATTCGCCAATGCGAATAGCGCGGCTGCTTGCTGATGAAGGTGCCGAACTTAGACATTCCGAAATAATGAAGCTTGATGTTGAACGGCGTTTGGAATCTCCATACGACCCGATGTTTCGTAATATTTTGAAGTTTTCCGATTTCAAACAAGCCTTAATTTCTATCCGCCAACTCGAAAATCTCCGCCGAAAATTTCAAACCGAAAATGATAAAGAAGGTTTGCGATTAGTGCGTGAAACTGCCATCAAAGGCAAACAGCGAGCAATTATGATTGCTAACAACCAAAAAGTTGATGAGCAAAAACGAGGCGAAAAAGCCGAAATGGGAGAATGGTTTCAGCTTTGGCTACAATCGCCTGAAATTTTTGAAAATTGGATTCAATTGCGAATCAATTCAACAGATTTTCAAGAAAAATTTAAGGATAAAATTTGAACTTTGATTTTTTTATATGCGCCGATTTTACGCTCCAGTAGAAAATTTTAATAATTCGCAAGTTACACTGAATATTGAAGAAACAAGGCATTTACGCGATGTTTTGCGTCTGCGGATGGGCGAAGAAATTGCAGTCTTTGATGGTCACGGTAAAGAATTTTTATGTAAAATTGAGACAATCGAAAAAAAGGAATCTCATCTCAAAATCATCGAAGAAATCCTACCTAAATCTCCCGAATCGAATCTAAATCTGACTCTCGCAGTTGCAATATTAAAAGGTGAAAAGTTTGATTTGGTTATCCAAAAGGCGGTTGAACTTGGAGTTTCTAAATTTGTCCCAATTTTTACTAAACGATGCGATGTCAAACTCAAAGATAACGATAAAAAACTTGAGCGTTGGCAGAGAATTATTTTAGAAGCCTCAAAACAATCTGGTCGGGCAAAGTTAATGGAAATTGAAAGTCCGATAAATTTTGAATCATTTGTAAAAAAATCGGATGGTGAAAATTTTGTTTTATTCTCCGAAAGAAATGGTGAAAATTTTTCTGCAATTAAATCCAGCCTAAATATTACTGCAATTATTGGTTCAGAAGGTGGTTGGGAAGATTCGGAAATCGAATTAGCGCAAAAAAAAGGAATTCAAATTATAACGCTTGGCGGAAGAATTTTAAGGGCGGAAACAGCCGTTATAGCTATTTCCGCCCTTTTACAAAATCATTTTGGAGATTTAAATTAATTATTGTCTTTATCTTCAGCTTTTACTTTCTTCGGACGAAAATACGCATCGCCCCGCTGCTGCATTTCGGCTTTTGTTCCCAGAGTTTGAATGACGGATTCTAATAATTCGGCAGATTCAAGTTTAAAGTTCACTGTTCCTTTCGCATCCATATCGGCATCATCAAAATTGGTCACCATATAACGCATTTTCTTTTTCATGAACTGTCCGGCCAGCCCGACATACGGCACATATTGGACAATCTTTCCAGTGGTGGACTGAACTGATTCGGTGTTCGGATAAACAACAATCAGCGCATCGTAAGGAATACCAAATCGCTCTTTATTGTTTTTATCAAAGAAAACAAGTCTGAAATTAGCATCATCAAATTTTAATGTGCCTTCTTCTTTTTGGCTAAAACCAAACATTCCGCCTTCGTATTTTGCCTTAAAGGTAGTAGGCGCAATAGCGGCGGGCTGAGCTTTTTCAATCTTTTTTTCAACCATTCGCGGTTGTGCTAAGGCCAAAGTCGCCAAACACAATACTGCACAAATCAGCAATACTAATCTTTTCATAATATTTTCTCCTAAACTTTAGATGCAGGCAGCAAAATTTTAGACGATTTATTTTTCCAAAAATCCAAAATCTAAAACTGCAATTCTAAATTCTATAGACGCATTCCGCCGACAGTTCGTTGCCAAGCCAGCGCGTGTTTTAAAACATTCAAACGATTTTTGTCATCATCAGATGCATTTTCGGAAAGCTGTTCAACAATTGCCTCAATCAACGAGACAGCAAAAAGTCCTGCGTGTGCAACAATTTGCGAGTAATAATGAATTTGCAGACTTCCCTGTTTGTCCGTATGAAATTTGATAACTTCATCACTTTCCATTTTCATCACATCTTGTCCGGCCGGAACAATTCGGCGCGGAACACCTTGCAAGCTTTTGCCGTTTTCGCGTGAGCCAAGCAACAAAATGCCAACTAAAATGCCTTGTTCGTTCAGGTAATCAGGGCTAAAACCGCGCAGTTCAGGTTTAGGCGATAAACGCGGTCCAAAATTTGAATATTCAGGATTAACCAGAATGGAATTATAAATTACACCGATAATTTCTTTTGTCTCATCAATTGGAAGACTAACAAATTGAGCAAAACCAAAATCTTCGGCTTTTGGAGGAGTGGCAACATCTAACGAATCAATAATTCGTCCAACGTAATCGAGATGAGAATTTGATTTGACGATTTTTGCAATGTTCATTTTTTTCAACGCAAAGGCGCAAAGGCGCAAAGAAAAACATTTTGGGAGCTAAAAACCCTTAAATTTACCCTTAAAATTCCCTGCCCAGAGTTGGAATAATATACAGCAACCACCACAAAAATATTTGCACCGCGAGAACTATAAAACTCAAGGAAAGGCTGGCAATGGAAAGTTTTCTTCCGCCGAGCCAAGGCTTTTGATATGAGACGGAAATTCCCAAAACCCCAACTGCCATTGTCAAAGGAATAAAAATAATGCCGATGTAAGGAACAAGCGAATAAACAAAAAAAGCCCAAGCCGTTTGCGAGATTCCGTTTTCGTTTACTTCAAACAAATTCTCAGCTTTTTCAATTCTTTTTTTCTCAAAAACAATGGCTTTTCCGTGTAGATGATTTGAAGCTCGCAAAGTGTCCAAAGGTTGATAATCTTCGGGCAAAAACTTTCCGCAAACCCGACAAAACTTAGCAAATTCGCGTTCCGTTTCTGCTCCGCAAGCCACACATTGATTTTGGATTGCGGATTTTGGATTGGGAATTTTGGAATCGAATTTCACTTTTTACTTTTGCCTTTTACTTTTTATTTCACCGCCTTCTACCTTTGCTGGCGGCTTTTCGCGATACTGTAAAGTTTAGATTATGCTCTTTTGCAAAGTCTTGTAAAGCCCTGTAAAACATTTCGCGGTCCTGGGTGGTAATCACTGCCGTTTGGTCTGCCGTTTCGAGTGCGTATGGATAGCCTAACCCAATAATACATTCAGCACGAATTACATCCAACACCTCATTTAATAAGCCGTTTTCAACGATCCAACTTGGAATATCTACCCGCGCCGGAGTGGCATTACTAGTCGTTTGCAGATAAACAAAACCGACCGTATCGCCAAAAACTTCAGTTAAACCTGTTCGTTTCGCATAACAAAAACAAGTCCTGTCACCCCAAAATTGGAGAACTCGGGGGAATAAAATATCTGCGTCGTGGAGCAATCTGGCATCCGTTGATTCGGAATCGAATTCATCTAAAAAAGTGAGCAGATCTTTGGCATAGCTTCGCGCTACATAACCGACCAACGGAACCTGAGTTTGGTCTGAAAGCAATATTAGATTTTGCATTAACTCAATGTAATTGCTTGCACCTTTTGGAGAAAGCGGAAACGGAACGAGTAAAGTATTGTCATAAAAGGCTAACGGCAATCGTTCGCCGCGTTCTTTCCAACCCCGTTTCTTTTCTAAAAACTCTCGCGTTTTGCGAACTTCTTCTTGAATTCTTCTCTCATTTACCCGCGCTTCTTCGGGGCTCGGCATCAAATCACTCGGCGAAAGAATAAAAAATTCAGCATTTTTTTCGTAGCGGGCGGATTCGCTGTGCGGATTTTCAAACCAACCGACCTGCACGGCCGCTACCGTCATCGAAACATCGCGAGTCGGTGGAATTTGGCTCCCGTCAACAGCAAATGTCGTTCGGTTTTGCAAAATTTCATACGCCCATTTGCGTGATTCTTCATGATTATTCCATATTTGAGGGAATGGGATGGCAAAGGTTTTATACTTACTCAACTCGACCGAAGGCATCGCACCGGTTTCGTCTTTTAACTCAAATCTTTTTTGAATTTCTTCAACCGAAGTTTGCTCAAGTCTTTTAATTTTCGAGAGATAGATTTCCAGCGAATCGCGTTGAGCGTCTGAGAATTCGGTAAAATCATTCTTTTTCTCTGTTAATTGATTAGCTAAAAGCTCTCGAAAAATCATCTTTTTTTAGTTCCAATTTAGCGTAAGAATATTTGATCGAATCGCCTGAAAGAGAAACGGTTTCATGACGATAAATTTCGGCGATTTCAAAATTGACGGCTTCTTTGAAAATTTTCCCGTCAAAAACAAAAGTATGAAACTCACCATTTTCACCACAGGCATCAACATTTTCGGGCAAATCGACAAGAAAACTTTCATCAAAAACTCTACCGCAAAAACTTGAATCTAAATAGTTTTCGTTGACGCAGACCACTACAGCTTTAAAACCTTCCGCCCAAAATTCATCTACTAATTTACGCCGATTCTCAAGCCAAAGCGGCAAAACGGCTTCGATATTTGCGGCTGAACAAACTTTTTCTTCCCATTCGCGATGCGGTTCGAGATCAATATCGCCAAAAATTCCGTGAGCGATCTGTCTGGAATTTAGCTTTTGTAAATTTTCGATAAAGATTTTTTCGTAATTTTGCCAGGAGGTTTCAGCAATAACTGATTCAATATTTAAGGCTTTGGCTTGTGCTTCAATTAATTCCCGCGAAATCGCGTGCGAGCGGGAGCGGTCTGCCTCTTCGTCAAACATTGTCAGCAAATATCGGACTTCAAAACCCTGTTGTAAAGCACGATAAAGCGCAAGACACGAATCTTTTCCACCACTCCACGAACAAAATGCTTTTTTCATCTGCACT
>DAORIL010000271.1:0-8175 GCA_035438525.1 Pyrinomonadaceae bacterium | reverse complement strand
ATGCCTTTGAGAAGTGTCTTTTTTATTGCTTAACACTCTTTGATTTTTTCCATTTAGACCAATTCGTATCTGCGCCGATTTTAGTATTTTGGAAATCAACTTTGATTCCGTTAAGATGTTTTGCCAATTTGACCAAATCGGCCCGGTTGTAAAAGTCTGACCAGATTAGATTTATTGGATATTTGCCTGCCCATTCATTTTTTATCCAGCCCAGCACAATCGGATTAGTCATATCGGCTAACTCGCTGATCGATTTCGGATAAACCGCTGAAAGAAAGCCCATTCCGATCAATTTTCCATTTTCGTCAGGGGTGATTGAAGAACGAATTGCGTAGAATTTATCGGCGTATTGTTTGTTTTTAGCATTTTCCAACACCTTGAGTGTTCCGTTTTTATATTCGTCCATATCCCAACCTTGAACCCAGGTGTTTTCTTCTAATTGCTTCCAGATTAATTCATCATTCGGCGCATCAACCGAATCAAAAAGCGCAATAACCTGATTATTATTTTTCAATTGCCAAAAATCATTTAACTTGCTTTTTGGGCTAAAATTCTTACTGCTAACCAATTTTCCGTTTAACTTTGTCTTAACTAAATTAATTAACTCCGTCCATTTCGCTGTAGTCAAACCTTCAATTTCACCTTGTCTTTTATTATGTTCGATTTGATATTGACGTTCCCAAAAATGGTTGAACCCAAGCAAAATCACTTCGCGCGGATTTTTGTCGGAAAAGGCTTTGACATCATCTAAAATTGAGGCGACCGATGCACCGTAAAGACCGTGACAGGTCATAAAAAGGCCTTTACTATCCACACAAACGCGAAGGTCAAAATATCTGATGCCGTCATTTAGCATTTCTGTCGTGGTGCGTTCCTGAGTTTTAGCCCAATTGGAAAAGCCTGAGCCAATGGAAAGTAATCGTTTAATTGGTCGGTTATCAGGTGAATCAACTCCATCACTCTCATTTGGTCGAATCACACTTTTTTTAGCGACAATCGCAAAAGTTCCCGCATCATGAGCTCCGGGCAAGGCAATTTCATTTAATTGCTTATTGCCAATTAAATTAGCATTGTCCGTCATCCAGGCAGCCTGAGCAAAGATATTTGAAGCCAATACGGATAAAAGTATTCCTAATAATAAGTTACAAAGAAATTGTCGCAGCATATTCTCGATTAAAATGTTGCTAATCCGCAATTAACATTCAAACTTTGTCCCGTTATTGCCCCCGCACCGTCGGTGCATAAAAATGCCACAGTTTCGGCAACTTCGTCCATTGATTCATGCCGTTTGGCTAAAGTTCGCTGAATTGTGGCATTGAGAATCGTTTCGCTATCCGTATGATAAGCCTTTGCAATTCTGGCAATAAAATCTTGTCCTGATTCGGTTTTCGGCTGAATTCCGGGAAGAACTGCATTGACCGTAATATTTAAAGCTCCAAGCTCGGCTGCCAAAGAGCGGGTTAAAGCTAAAACTCCGGCTTTAGACACAGCATCAGCGGCTCCAAATGCTAACGGACTTTTGCCCGAAAGCCCGCTAATACTGATGATTCTGCCCCATTTTTGCTTGGTTAAATGCGGAATAACGGCTTTGCAAAAAAGGAAAACTCCGCGCAGATTAACATTCATCACCGCGTCCCAAGTCTCAACCGGCATTTCCGCCACCGACACACCCACACCCGTCATCGCCGCATTATTGACCAAAATATCAATTCCGCCAAAATATTGAACGGTTTCGCTGATAATCCGTTTAATTTCCGCTTCATCGGTCGCATCGGCTTGAATTGCCAAAATCTTGCCACCAAACGATTCGATTTCCTGTTCGGCTTTCTTTAATTTTTCAATCGTCCTGCCGTTGATGACAACTTTCGCGCCTTTTGCCGCCAAATTTTTGGCAATGGCAAAACCGATTCCGGCAGTGCTTCCTGTGACTATTGCAACTTTATTTTCCATTTTAATTTTAAGTCTCGTTATTTATTGGTATCTTTTTTGGTAAACCAGATGTAAACATCTGCGTGTCTTTTGTCTTTTAAGATTATCTCTATTTGCTGTTTAGGTCCCAAATCAAATTCATTATTAAATCGGACTATACTCGGCGAATATCTAGTTGTGAAATACGGCTCAACTTCTAATCCGTTTGGAATTTCCGTTTTTATCAGATATTTTCCGGCAGGTAATCCAAAAATCTCAAAATAACCATATTTGTCAGTTTTTACTTCGTAAGTTTTCTTTTTACCAAATATTTTAACTTTTTTATAACTGAATTTTTGGCAATTGGCAGCGTCACAATATAGTTGTCCTGCTACTCTACTTTTTCTTGAATATTTTTCAAAATTCTCCAAATATTCCAAGTCTTTAGCTTCACTATTTAAACCTGGTCGTCCACAAGTGTTAGTATAATATCTTAATTCTGAATCATCTTTATCTAACTCTGGCTCCTCAAGGTATAAAAGGTATTTTTCATCTATATATTTTTCTAAAAAAATACCGCGACACATTCCTCCTGAACCTTGTCCAAAAGTAAGAATGTCCCCAGCTTTTACATTTCCCTTAAAGACTTTTTCGACTAACATTTTTACGGATTTTATCCCTTCGATATAAAACTTCTCTTCCTCTGTTGGAGCTTTTTCTATCGAAATTAACTTGCCCGTAATTACCATTTTTGACTCTTCAAACGCATCCAAAAGTGTTGGAACTGCTGCACAACTACAGGCTAACACTTTGACACTATTCGAGAGAATAAAAAGTAAAAAAACAAAGAGTATTAAATTTCGTAGTTTCATAACTTCTTCCGTTTTTGTAAATCAAACTTATCCCCTTTTTTGAGAAAGAAAACCCGCATCGGTTCCTTTTTGGCATCAAAAATCAACACCTGGCTATCGCCTAAAACTTCGCCGGTGCGATTATCTTTGACAAAAACTGCGGTGTCTTCATCAATTCCCATTCCGAGCAGGTTCGGATATTTTAAGACTAATCCAAGCAATCTGTTTTGTCGTTGGCGTTTGATAAAGTGTTGATCAACAATGACTTCGGTTAATAGTCCCAAACCGTCTTTGGTTTCAATTTTTGACCCGTCTAAGACCTTTAGATCGCCTTCGCCCGTAATCATCACTTTGGACATTATCGCCGTTCCCGCGCTCGTTCCTGAAAACAAGGTTCCGCCGTTGTATTTTTCCTGCAAGGCTTTCAAAAGGCTTTCATCTTTCAGGACTTCCATCACCCGATTTTGGTCGCCGCCGGTAAAAAAAACACCTGTAGCTTCTTTAAGCTGTTGCAGAAATTCGAGTTTGGTTTGTTCATTTAAAGGTCGAAATGAAGCTTTAATTAACTGAATGCTGGAAACTTTTTCGATGTCTTTCTTAAATGCCTCAAAATAATCCTGCTGTTCCCCGCCCGCCCAGGGAATAACCAGAAGTTTGCCTTTTTCGTTGCCGCTTTGCTCCGCAATTTTTGCCAAAATGTCGGGTGTCCGCTTTCCACCGCCAATTACCAAAAGGCGTTGCTGTGAATAAGAAGCGACAAAAAGAATTGTCAATAGAATTAACAAAAGAAGATTTTTTTTGAACATTTTAGTCAAGATAATTGAAAGTTTTTTATGCTGACAAGTTTAGCGCGAAGTTTCAAAGTTGGGAAGTGAAAGCAAATATTTTGTTAGTTATCCGGTAAAATTCAACCCAAATAAAAAAGGCTCTGAAAAAATCCAGTGCCAATTAAACTGAGAAATTATTGCCTTTTAAGCAATTTTAGTTTGGGCCACTCGCTCTGCTTTTTGGCGTTTTTTGAATGCCCGCCAGGTTGAAAATCCTTCTTTTGAAAGGCTGAGAATTGTTTTGCGGTTTTGGAAAAGTAATTTTATCCAGTCCCGACGGCGCATTTGCGGAAAATAAATTCCGCGAAAGAAAAGTCTCGCAACCAGATGTCCGATTCGAAATTCAATTGGCGCATCTTTAATCGAATCAATAGCTTCCGCATTTCGTTTCGGACTGTAAGATGAATCCCAAGCATGAAAGGTTTCATTTTTAGCATCCTCAATTGTCATTTTCAAAGGATTGTGCGCCATCACAAACGGAGCAAATTCGAGCCAATGTTTTGGTCGGTCAAGCCGTCCGGCTTTTTCTAAACGATCATACAAGGGGGTGGCCGGAAAAGGAGTTAATTGACCAAAAACAGGAAGTCCGGGCGACCAGCTTTCAATTTGATCAAGAGTGCGCTGCGCCACGCCAACGGTGTCATTGTCCATTCCAAAGATAAACGAAGTTATCGCATAAATATTTCGCCGGGCTAATCCGTCTAAAACTTCTTTATAATTTTCAGGTTTCGAGAAATTTTTATTAACATCCGCCATATTTTGCGGATCAATAGATTCCATCCCAATAAAAATCCATTTGCCGCCAGATTCAGCGATCAAATCTACTAACTCTTCGTCTGCCAACAGATTAGAAGAAATTTGTGCGACCCATGGAAGTTGCGCATCAGCAGCAATAATGTCTCTTAATAAACCTTTCAGACGTTTTTTGTTAATCGCCAAATTATCATCAATGAAGAAAACTGCAATTTGACCCTTTTCACGTCTGGCTCGTTTTTTGAGCCGCAAAAGTTCTTCGACTACACTTTCATTGCTGCGAAAGCGAATTGAATCACCAAAAAATCCGGTAACAGTGCAAAACTCGCAACCGTATGGGCAACCGCGACCAGTTTCAATCGGCACCACATGAAAAGTTCCCCAACCTTCGCCAAATTTAGACATCGTCTTTCGCAAAAATGTCGGAACGAGACTGAATTGGTCTAGGTCTAAGGTTTCCCAGGGAATATGCGGATAGGGTTGAAGATTTGGTTTGATGTCATTACCTTTTGCGTCAACTTCAGGGGTATAAACTTCTTTAAGTTCGCCTCGAGCGGCATCTTCGACAATTAAATGCCAGGTTTCGTCCGCTTCGCCAAGAGCGATGGCATCAGCATAACGCTTTCCGCCTCCCTTCCCTAGCGGTTCATCAGGAACTTCGGTCACATGAGGACCGCCCATAACGACCTTTATTCCAGCTTCCCGCAGGGCTTCTGCAACCACATAAGCCCTTTTGATCATTCTTGTCATTGCCCCAATTCCAACTAATTCAATGTTTTCCCTCAAACAATAATCGACGATCTCTTTTCTGGTCATGGCTTTGGCGTTTCCATCGATCAGCACAACTTCGTGTTCTTTTGGAGTCAGCGATTGAAGCAAAAACATCCATAAATGCGGCATAAAATTGCGGGTTACGCCATTGTCGGGACTATAAAGCAAAATCTTCATATTGGTAAAACTTTAGGAACAAATAAAAAAGCCCAAGTTGGAAAACTATATCCACTCACGCTTTGATAATTTTCGGGGTATAAATTGAAATAGGAACTAAACTGCTTTGAAGTTACGCTAAAAACCAATTAAAAGCAAACAATTTATTGCTTTTTGTTACTTTCAATCACTATCCGATAATAACGGGTTCACCAATTTTTACTATATTTTACAGAGCCAACTGTTACCAGACAAACCATATAGCTCAAATATTTATTAGTGACCAAAGT
The DNA here is from genome assembly GCA_035438525.1 of Pyrinomonadaceae bacterium. Lineage (GTDB taxonomy): Bacteria > Acidobacteriota > Blastocatellia > Pyrinomonadales > Pyrinomonadaceae > JAIBCC01. Next base: position 2,619 of record DAORIL010000271.1, on the reverse strand, counting down.
TTTATTTTCTTGATTAATAAATTTCAATCTATTGAAATTTTTCCGGGAACAAATTGCAAAAATCGGTGTCTAATCAATTGTCAGCTTTCCAAAATTTAATTAAAACAAAGGAGATATTTTAATGAGCAAAACAACTTTTGTGTTGACGGTCCTGTTATTTGTAATTTATGTTCCAACCTTAATCGCCCAAAATGAGCCACCAAAAATCATTACCGGTGGAGTTATTAACGGAAAAGCAGTTAAGCTGGTTAAACCTGAATATCCCCAGTCGGCAAAGGATGCCGGTGATGAAGGAGCAGTTAATATTCAAGTAATTATTGATGAAGAAGGTAACATTATTTCCGCAGCTGCAGGTTCAGGTCCAAAATCACTTCACAAAGTTTCGGAAGATGCCGCTTTAGCTTCAAAATTTTCACCTACAAAGCTGGAAGGAAAACGTGTCAGAGTGTCAGGTGTCATTGTTTATCGTTTTGTAGCAGAAACCGGAAACAGTAAAAAACTTATCAACGCCGGAATCATAAATGGCAAAGCACTAAAGTTGCCGAAGCCGAAATATCCGGCAGATGCTAAACAAGTGCACGCCCAAGGCACCGTTAGTATTCAGGTCATCATCAATGAAAAGGGCGAAGTCATTTCGGCTACTGCGATCTCGGGGCATGAATTGTTAAGAAAAGTATCTGAGGAAGCAGCTTTGAATGCAAAATTTTCACCGACTTATTTAAAAGGAAAACCGGTTAAGATACAAGGTGTAATTGTTTATAACTTTTTGATTTCGGGAAATGATCAAAAGTAAAATTTAGTGATTAACTTTATTTACAAAATGAACTAAAATGTTTGAAGTAAAATGCAAACTTTTAGTTCTACCCAAATTATTGAGCAGCAAAAAGCATCAACCCTCGAGCGGGTTTTGTGCGCCGCCGGAGTTGGCGTCATGTCCGTGGGCGTTCTGATGGTCGGCTATTTTAATCCGGTAACGGCGGGATTTTTTCCGCAATGTCCGCTCTATCAAATGACCGGATTTGCCTGTCCCGGATGCGGACTGACGCGTGGATTTCACGCCTTATTACACGGCGACGCCGTAACCGCACTTGATTATAATGCCCTGATTCCAGTTTATGGTTTTATTCTCGGTTATTTGCTTTTTTCAATGATCTTTACAGCAATCAGAGGGCGCGGATTGAGCTGGCGAATCTTTCATCCTAAGTTGATGTATGGATTTTTATTTGTGTCGCTAGCTTTTGCAGTTATCCGAAATTTACCGATTTACCCCTTCAATATTCTTTACCCATAAAAAACTTTTCAAATCCTATTTTATTGTGTAAATTAACCTTTGTATGAAAATTAACTTTCCGAGTTTTTTGATGAGAGGATTTTCCCTCATCATTATTTTCTCAACTCTTTTTTCAATCACCTTTGCCCAATCAAACTTTTTTATTCCCGTTTTAGAAGAAGAACAACAACGGGCAATGCGGATTTTCAAAGACAAAACCGATTTACCGCCATATTTTCTCAGTTATTTGGTGACTGACATTCAATCTTGGGGAGTTTCCGCTTCACAAGGTTTTTTGATAAATTCAGGCGGCGGAAAAAGCCGGATTTTGGATACGGTTTTACGGGTTGGAGATTTCAAACTCGACAATACGCATAATCGAGGTGCATTTCGCAACAGTCGCGCCTTGCCCTTAGAAGATGATAAAGATGCGATAAAAAGCGTGTTGTGGACGACAACCGACCGAATTTATAAAGATGCAGTTGAATCATACACCCAAATTCAAACCCGCAAAGATACTCGCGCAGTAGAAGAAAATCTATCTGATGATTTTTCGCCAAGTATTGTTAAAAAAGAAGTTGCACCGACAGTTTCACAAAAAGTTGATTTGAAGATTTTGGAAGCACGCGCCAAAAAGATTTCGGCGGTTTTCAAAAAATATCCGCAAATCTTTAATTCAGGCGTTTCATTTTCGATCAGTGCAACCAACCGCTATTTTGTTTCGAGCGAAGGAACTTCCCTCCAACACGGCAAAAATCTCGTGTCATTATCAATCCAAGCCTCAACCAGAGCCGAAGACGGAATGGATCTGGCGCGTTACGAAATTTTTAATGCCACAACTATTAGCGGATTGCCAAATGACGAAGAACTCTTAAAGGCTGCGGAAATTGTAGCTAAAGATGTCATTGATTTGAAAAATGCGCCGTTGGCAGAGCCTTATGATGGTCCTGCGATTCTTTCAGGCAGAGCCAGCGGTGTCTTTTTTCACGAAATTTTCGGGCATCGAATCGAAGGTCACCGGCAAAAAGGCGGCACCGAAGGAAATACTTTTACCAAACGAGTCAACCAGGAAGTTTTGCCTCCTTTTATTTCAGTAGTTGATGACCCGACCATTCCCAAATTAGGCACAACTGATTTGAACGGTTTTTATCAGTTTGACGAAGAAGGGGTTCCGGCACAAAAGGTTCCGTTGGTTGAAAACGGCGTTTTGAAAAACTTTTTGATGTCGCGCTCTCCGATCCAAGATTTTGCGACTTCAAACGGTCATGGTCGCGCCGCTGCCGGTCTATCGCCTGTCAGCCGTCAGGGAAATCTTTTTGTCCAAGCCAAACAAACCGTCAGCAATAAAA
>DAORIL010000270.1:0-8178 GCA_035438525.1 Pyrinomonadaceae bacterium | reverse complement strand
TTCCCGCCGGATTCAGAACATTGATTTCAACCACTTTTCCGCTTTCGTCACGGACAAATTTGATCTTTGCCGTTGAAACTATTTCAAGCGTGAATTCGTCTTTTGCAACTGCTACCATTTTGAGTTTCTGTCCGTTTGGACGCTGGATATAAAGGTTGCCGCCGTCTGCGGAAATGGTGCGGTCGCCGTATTGTCCGACAAAATCCTTGAATGCGGAATTTTCCGTTTTTTGAACTGACGTTTCCTCTTTCCACATTTTTTTCTCTAACTTTACAACCCTGTTCTTTTGGTCAAATGTCAAGGAAAAATCGCGGAGAATTCGTGCGCCGATATTGGCTTCTTTCGGTGACGGTCCCGGATAAACTATGGTTGGTTCAGAATATTCAAAGCCACCAAAATGAATAGTATCTTTGAGTTTTACTTCCTTTATTTCAAAAGTATTTGAAACGGTTCGAGCCGTGCCGACAACTTTTGGTTCAGAGGCAAGCTGTAATTTTTCAACACTTTCAGACGGAAAAACGAAACCTCCATTAGCATTACCCGAATCAATATGAGTATCAATTGTTTGACTGCCAACACCGAGCTTGATAACAGGAATTCCTCTCGGATTTTCAAAACTCAAAATGTCTCTGCCGTTCGCTTTGGGCAAACTTCCTTTTTCGATCCGAACAACTTTTGCCGAATAATCTAAGGTCAAGAGGTAATCTTTGAAAAGCTCAAAACAAAGTATTCCGTCAATTTTCATTCCGGAGCGGCGATTGTAATCTCTGGTTGAGGCTTCCAGATTCCGAAATTCCAAATCACCGATTTTGAGCGATTCAACCCCGACCACATCGTTAGTTTGATTGTTTTTCCCCGAAGGATCACCGACTATTACTTCACCAACTTTTTTCAATCCTAACTTTTCCACTAACGAAATATCTGCCCGGATTTCTCCTTGTCCGCCTGTATCAATCGCAAAAAGAAAAGGTCCTTTGCCATTAACCGTTACTTCGACAACAGGTTCTCCATCCCGAAATTTCATCGGAAACTCCACCGATTTTGATTGGGCAAATGCATAATTCACTAAAAAACAAAGGAACAAAACGATAATTCCCAATTTTGACATAATTTTCTCCTATAATTTATGAGGGAAAGCAAAGAGTATTTTTACAAAAAAGTCTGGCTAATTTGGTTAAGAGGAAGCAAAGAATTTGTAAAGGATGTAAAATCTACTTTTTTATGGAAACGATTTTAACAACTTCACCAATTGAAGCGGCTGAATTTATCAAAAAAGGAGGAATCGTCGCTTTTCCGACAGAGACAGTTTACGGACTTGGCGCAAACGTTTTTGATGAAAAAGCGGTGGCAAAAATCTTTAAGGCGAAAATGCGTCCAAATGATAATCCGCTAATTGCTCACGTAGGCAATCTGGAACAAATCAAACTTTTGGCTGCTGAAATTAGCGAAACCGCACAAAAATTTATCGAAGCATTTTTTCCGTCACCGCTAACTTTAGTGCTTCCGAAAACAAAAAAAGTTCCGTTAGTTGCCACTGCAAATTTAGAAACGATTGGGGTTAGAATGCCACATCACAAACTTGCACAGGAATTTTTGCAAGCCTGTCAAACTCCGGTGGTTGCACCTTCCGCTAATCTTTCGGGTAAGCCAAGTCCAACCACCTGGCAAGCGGTTTATGAAGATCTAAACGGGCGGATCGACTGTATTTTGCAAGGAGAACAAACCGTTGTCGGTTTAGAATCAACCGTTGTTGACTGCACTTCCGCAACTCCGATGGTCTTACGCACGGGAGCAATCACGCTTGAGCAATTAAAAACAATTGTTCCCGAAACTCAACTTTACATCGTTAAAGCAAATGAAGCGGCCAAAAGCCCGGGTTTGAAACATCGGCATTACTCACCACGGGCAAAAGTTATTTTAGGGGTCAGTGGTCAGTGGTCAGTGGTCAGTGGTCAGACTTCGGCTTTTATCGGTTTGAATCAATTTGAGGGAGAATTCCACTTAACAAAAATCTGTTCATCGGTTGAAGAATATGCACACGAAATTTTCAACTTTTTCCGTGAATGTGATGCTAAAAATATTGAGACGATTTATTGCGAAACGGTTGAAGAAAAAGGCATCGGATTAGCTTTAATGGATAGATTACGGCGAGCATCTGAAAATTAAAATAATTCGGTTTTTTCTCTAAATGGTCTAACCAAATTCTGCTTTGCCCACAATATTCAATCAAATTGACTAAAAATTTATTTATGCATTTTTCACTTTTTTTTGCTCTAATCGATTGCTCTATCAGCCTTTAACACTTTTTAATAAAAATCTGTCCGATAAATTGGTAAAGCCAATCCAAAAAACATATTGCAACTCTAAAAACATTGTTTTACACTATAAATGGTTATTTAGCTGACTTTTAGAGAAAGCAAAAAATGAGTGCCCCCCCATCTAAAAACATTCAAGGCTTTTCATTGCCTGAGGTAATGATAGTGGTTATTATTATCGCTATCCTCGTCGTGTTGGCTGTTCCTCAATTAAATTCCTCATTGCAGCTTAATCGCATTCAAACTGCCTCATCTCTGATCGCAAGCAAACTTTCCGAAGCAAAAATGGCTGCAATTAAACAGAATAAACAAGTTTCGTTTGTCTTAGACGAAACTAATCGACAGGTTTGGATTGAAGCCAACTCAACCGTCATTGGTAATGTCGAACAACTACCTCAACTTATTAAGGTCAAAATCTCGCCCGATACTTCCGCTACCAAAGAATATATAACTTTTAATTCAATGGGTGTCTTATCATCCACTCCTGCCACGATTTTGCCATTTTACGAAGCCAAAAGAGTAGAGCTCCCAATCAGCATTTCAATCAGCGGAAAAATCACCTTAGGAGCAATACGAACTTACTGAAAGATATGAAGGGTCGGGAGAAAGGTTTAACTTTAATTGAATGTTTAGTAGCAATGGTCGTCACGATGGTCGGGCTGCTTGCCGTTTTTCAATTAGTCGCATTATCAGTTCAAACCGAAAGTTTTTCGTATCGATCAATCGAAGCTAATAATTTAGCAGTTAATAAAATCGAAGAGTTAAAACTTGGAACATTGACCAACGGAGGAAGTTTGACCAGCAATGTTTCCGGGTATTCCGATACGACCAATACCAATTATCTAGTTCGCTGGCAAATTAGCAATGGAACTGTCGGTGTCGGCACAAAATATGTCGTGGTTCAAGTAACGCCAAAAAATGCCGGAGTAAAACAAGCCGAAGTTAAACTTGAAACCTTAATCAGATGACTCAAAAAGAATTTTCAAAAAAAAATGAACAAGGGTTTTCGCTTATTGAATTACTTTTTGTCAGCGTCATTATGCTTTTTGTTTTAGGCATAATGGCGACAATTGTCAGCGGAGTGCAGTCAAATTACCGAGTCTTTCGAGACAGAGCCGAAAGACATACAGACGCAATGGCTTCATTAAACCTTATTACCCGAATTATTCGGAATGCAGGAGATAACACAACGCAAACGGCTTTAACTGCTACAGGCAATTCCCGACTCCAAGTAAAATCCGATTGGACAACGGAAGATAATTCCTTGGACGATGCATTCGAAAATGTCGAATTTTATGTATCAAACAATATTTTGTATATGGTCAGTAATGGTTCAAGCACTACCACGGCTGAATTGGCACAAAATATTCAATCAATTACATTTGAGTATTTCGATACTAATGGGGCAATTACCGCAACAATGACAAATGTTGCAAATGTTCGGGTGACATTAACACTTGCCGGAGAATCAAAGACTTTAGTTGGAACTGCCAGCGTCCGCAAAATGATTCAGCCTAAATAGATTTATGACGAAAAGAAATTCTAAAAATGAAAGCGGTGCTGCACTCTTTACAGCGATCTTTTCAATTATGCTGCTTTCTGTATTGGGGCTTTCTTTAATGGTGGTCAGCGAATCGGCTAGAACCGTTTCTAAAAATAATATCGAAGCAAGCGAAGCCTTTTACATTGCCGAAGCGGGATTAGCACATGCTGTCGGTTTAATCAAAACCAATGGCGGAAGTTTTAATATCAATAGCGTTATTCCTTCGAGCGGAACAGGTTTGACTTTTGGCAAAGGCACTTACACCGTTCAGGTCACCAGCCCAACCGCAAATACCCGCCAAATAACTTCTATCGGAATTGGCCGAAATGGGGCAACCTCAACCGTTCGAGCAACTTATCAAGTTGCTTCTCCAACCGGCGGAACAGGCGGAATTGTAGTCAATGGCGACATCAATATTAGTGGAAACATCCAAATTACAGGCGCCAACGGAATCATTCATTCCAACGGAAACATGGTTTTGAGCGGAAACAATCGGGCAGAAGAATATTACAGCGCAACCGGAACGATAACTGCCCCCGCTCCGCAGCCTTGTCCAAATGGAAGTGTAACCGGCGCTGCGCCGACTTGTGATGCCACAGTTGATATGCGCTCTTCGCAAAGCTCAATGACCGTTCCGAATATTCAACCAACTAATTTTCTGACTCAAGCCGATTATTTTTTAGTTCCCGGTAATCCTGCCGCTATGCCATCGCCGCTTTCAGCCGTTGCAATCCCAACTACGGCAACTATTTACGATAAAACTGGAACGATTATGGCAAGTAATTGCAACGCCGGATGTTGGGGCGGGTGGACTTATAATTCAACCCAAGGTTGGGTCATTAATTCAGGTTCAACCATGCCTACCGGAACATACTATGGCTATCAATCTTCTATTCAAGTCAATCGCACCTTTGGCACTTCGGCAAGTCCTTTGACTATTTCATTTGTTGCAGACGGTCACATCGGATTTTCCAGCGGAACAAGTTATTTTAATAGTGCTGCAACCTATTCAGGTGAAAAATATGCAGTCGTAGCGGGCGGAGATGTGGTAGTTAGCGGAGCAAATCTGCAAAATACCGAAGCCAACAATATTTTTTACGCCCGGCATCAATTTTCGCTCGAAGGCGGACAGCCAACTTTAAATGGTCGAATTTATGTCTATAACGAAGCTGATACAGTTTTATTTAATGCAAACCCGGCAGTTAAAGTAAACAATAGCAGTTTTCGGACAACCGGCGACCCCAAAGTAATTAGTGCCGCAGCTCCAAGTTCAAGCGGTAGTGCAACCGTTACCTTGATTGGTTGGAAAGAAGTTCGGAATTAAGCTTAAGTTCCAAAAGTTTTATCGTCTATTTTCTATGTTATTGAGTCCTAACCGACTGCAATGATTTGACGATATTTTTTGCCAAATGTTCAGATAATCCGCCCCACGCAGTAGTTTCGCCAGCCGCTAAAACCGTTCCGCTTTGCGTATCATAAATTCGATAGACATATTTGCGAGAAATCCAGGTCAGATGCACATAACTGATTTGGATATAAAGATCGGCAGTTTCCTGATTGGCAATCAAGGTTAAGTTAAAATCTTTCCATTCGGGAAGTTTGAACAATTCTTTTTCCAAAGCCTGCATTGTCGGATAAAGAGAACCTTTTTTGATAGAAATAGTTCGGGCATTTCGCAAAGCTTCATTAGGTGCAAACGCAGTTTTTTGATCGGCAAACTTTTCAGTTTCCTCTAAAGCCTGTGCCTGTATGCTTTCCTTGATAACTTTTTCCCGCGAAACTTTGCTCTTTTCCAGAATGATTTTGATTATTTCATCATCAACATTCGCTTTTTTAAATTCGATCAAGGATTTAGCCGATGTATCGAATTGCCCGACCGTCGAATTTACTTTTTCGACAATCAAATCTTTGCTCAATCCGGCGCGAGTCATTTCAATAATGTCATTATTGGTCAAAACCTCGTTTTGCGAATAGAACGAACAAGCACACAACAAAATAATAAAGATGACTTTTTTCATTCATTTAGTCTAATCAAAGAAAAAAATCAAGTGATTTTGATTGTGACACTTTTTTATTTTGCTAAGATGAGGAGTTTTGGCAGAATTTCACACAATTCATTAAACCCAAGCACATCAATTAAATACAATCTTTTTACTTTTTACTTTTTACTTCTTACTTTCTCTAAACTGTCACAATTTGAGAATGTTTTCATACGCTTGGCGGATATTGAGCCGATGAAGAGTTAGGACTTCCAACAGATTTTTTATCTTCAATCTTTGAGAAATGATTTCCAAATTATTAGGCAACACAGCGGAACGTCCGAAAGTTAAACGCAATGCGTGATCGAGTCGATTGAGAAACTCGTAACCGTCATTAAACATTTGAAAATCTTCATCGTTCAATGAACCTTTTTCGTGCAGTTTTTTAAGCATAAAAAGCGTTGTGCGGTTTTCTAAATCATCTGGAACATTGTCGCGCAATTGCAAAAAGCGCATGGCAAAATAAACGTCTAGCATTCCGCCTTCGCCAAATTTAATGTTGATTTCCTTTTTGCTTCGGTTATCGGATTTTTCAGTTTCTAAACGCTCGCGGACTCGTCCGGTTTCTTTCCTAAACTCTTCAATATCTGCATTTTGCGCTTTTTGATGCAGGATTGCACGAATCTCTTTTTCAGTTTCTAAAGCAAGTTTTTTATCGCCTGCCACCCCGCGAATTTTGACATAAGCGAGCCATTCCCACATCGCTGAACGATTCTGAAAATAGCTCAAAAAAGCCGATTTACTTGAACTGGTTGCACCGTTTTTGCCGTCGGGACGGAGGCGCAGATCAACCCGATATAGATTGCCTTCGCGGGTAAAACTCGACAAAGTTGTCACTAAAATTTCGGTCGCTTTAGCATAAAATTCAGCATGAGTCAGGTTTTCAAAAGGCAACTTTTTCTCGTCATCATAAACCAAAATCAAATCCAAATCTGAACCGTAATCCATTCCGCGCCCGCCGAGTTTGCCAAGCCCCAAAATTGCCAGATTCAATTCGTCAAAATCGCCGTAACGCTTTTGTAATTCACGCTTTGTAATTTCACAAGTAATAGTTAAACTTGCTTCGGCCAGCCAGGTTTGAGCCTCTTTTGATTCGCGTTGCGTGATTTTTTCAAAAATATCAAAGAAGGCAATTTCCAATAAAAATCTCGACCAGGTTTTGCGTAAAATTGCGAGTTCCTGTGCGAAATTTTCAGCGATTAAAATTTCATTCCGAAAAAGTTGTTCGTAATCTCTTGGGGTAAATTTATCCTCAAATTTTGGCAAAGTGTTGAGCAAAGCCGGGTTTGCTGTCAACATTTCGGAAAAATACGGCGAAAGTTGGCTAAAATCGCTTAACGATTCCGCTTTTTCTTCAGTCAGTTCAATTTGGTCATCGGACTTTTCGATTGATTTAAGCAGTTCAAAATGATAGCTTTCTTGCCCGAACTGATTTCCCTTAAAGGGTTTAGCTTGCAGATTACCAAAAACTCTTTGAAAAATTCTGTTGACATTTTGGGTATGAAAATCCAAAATTTCATCAAATTCGGCTAAATCCTGCAAACCCATTCGTTTAGCCACCATCAGACGTTTTTCGGAATCGTCAGGAACGATATGAGTCTGCAAACCATTTTCCATTTGCAATCGATGTTCGAGCCGACGCAGAAAATCATACGCCTCCGAAAGTTGGGTTAATTCATTTTCCGACAACAATTTGCGATCAGTCAGACGAGCCAAACTTATCAAAGTATGCGGCGCGCGAAGCCATTTATCCCGTCCTGCATATGCAAGTTGGAGAGCCTGTGCGATAAATTCGATTTCACGGATTCCGCCCACCCCGAGTTTGACGTTAAAACCTTGGCTGGTCGTATGTTCGCGGTTGATTTTATCTTTGGAAAGTTTGACGTTGTTTAAAGCATTTTCTACCGTTTCATCTATCGAAAAAACGTAATTTTCAACTTCATCACAGAATTTTTTGAAAATTTCTGCATCTCCGGCACAAGCCCGCGAGCGAATCAGCGTTTGCCGTTCCCAAACCTGCGCATTAGATTGGTAGTAAATAGTTGCTTCTGAATGAGATACAGCTAATGCGCCAACCCGACCGTGTGGACGAAGGCGTAAATCTACCCGATACGCGCCGCCTTCGTGACCGACCAATTTAACGATAAATTCCGAAAGTTTGATGAAATATTCACGGTTTGAAGTAACACCGCGCGAACCGCTTCCCGAAGTCCAACCGTCAGAAGAATAAAGGAACAGCAAGTCTATATCAGACGAATAGTTAAGTTCATTTGAACCGAGT
>DAORIL010000269.1:0-8189 GCA_035438525.1 Pyrinomonadaceae bacterium | reverse complement strand
TTTAACTTTATTTTTTTGAAATCTCTTTCCCTTCTGTTCGTCCAAAAATTCAACCAATGATGTAATACAAAGTTAGAGTTACGCCTTTAGGCGTGAAATGTGTTGACTTAATTCAACTTATCCGCATAATCATTCAAATTGAATCACGCCTAAAGGCGTAACTCTAACTGCAAAAAATTAATTTTACAGACGGCTGAGTAATTTATCTGCAAGTCGTATCGTCCATCAAAATTTCGCCTTGAATCCATTTTTGCCGACCTTGGCTTTGACCACGATTAGTCCTTGATGAATATCTAAAATTGTCCACGAAAGCTGAGTTCCGGTTTTCAATTTCATATCTTTTTCGGTTGCCGTGACAAAAAAATTGGCATTGTTTTTCTTGACTTTGCAGGTTTCAAAAATCGTGTTTGTAACTTTGCTTTCGGCGTTGGTTGTTTGACTGAAAAATGCTGAAAGAAAAAGAACGGCAGTTATGGTTAATCCGATAAAAAGTTTATTTTTCATTTTGTTTTCTCCTTTTTTCCTTCCAAATTTGCCCGCGAAATACGCCAAAGACGCTAAAAATACAAATCAAATATCTTTCATTTTTTTCTTTTCGTGTGTTTCGCGTGTTTCGCGGGCAAACTTCTTAATAAATGTTTAACCGCAACTGATAAATTGAGTCGAAACATAACCAAAACCTTTTTTATATTTGATTTTAGTCCAATATTTCCCGTTTTTATCTTTGACCAAATCGTAAGCCAAAATGTCGGCTCCGACTTTCAAACTTCCGATAACTTTGCCGTTCGGAGTTGAACGAACACGAAGCGGCGCATCATTATCGCCCTTGACTACGCAGTTATCCTGAAATGTCGGTGTTAATTCCGTCATTGTGGTAGCTGATGACGAGTGCGGCAAAACGATGGTGCCGAAAATCATAGCTAAAACTAAAGTTGCTGTTATCGAAAATTTCTCTTTCATTTTGTTTTCTCTTGATTATTGAACAATAAACTTTCTTCTTATTCACAAACGGTGAAGGATGAATGTAAGGAATCCTTCTTCAATTCAACATTCATCCTTCATCGTGTTATTGCCATTATTTCCGAGTCAGAAATAAGGACGGCAAAGTTTATAAATATTTATCTGTCTGTCTTTTAACTGCTGGTTCTATTTAGGATTGACTCGTTTAAGTTTGAATGTATTACCGGTGTCCGGTCTATACCAAACTAAAGTATTACCGTTATCTTCAAACGTCATTATCGCTTTGGCAGCCGACCCGTTTTCAAACTTAAATTCAACTGTCTTTCCGTCTATAACTTTATATGGGCTTGTGTTATATGGCTTACTTTCGTTAACACGTTTTCCCTCAAGGTTGTCTTCGGTGAATTTAAGTATTTCTTTTCCATCCGTCCACTCTCCGGCAAGACCGTTGGATAAAGCCTTAACTTCCTCAGGCTTAGCCTCAGCTTTCACTTCGACGACCTTGATGGATGAGACGGTATCATTTTTGATGGTCGGGTTGTTTGTCAGATCATAGTCGGTTTTCTCAAATTCCTCGCAAGGTGCGGCAAAGTTTTCTCCGTCGCAAACAGTTGCTCGAACATTTACACCAATCTTGATTGAACTCATCGAATTATCCGCCAAACCTATTGCCGCTGCGTTTTTGTATTCACCCGGTTTCAATTTGACGCACTTGCCGCCACCGTCTTGACTAAAGATATGTTCATAGACAATTACTTCGTTGTCTCCGGGACCGGCACAATTATCAACTACCGGCGCAGAAGTTATAGGTTTAGCATTGGACGCTTCAGTATTCGTGTTTGTATTCGTTGCCGCATTGTTTGTCGCCGTATTTGTCGGGGCAGTATTTGCCGCTGTATTCGTCGGGGCAGTATTTGCCGCTGTATTTGTCGGGGCGGCAGGCTGTCCACAGCCGGACAGGAAAAGGGTGAATAATCCGAGAATCACCATAAAACTGATGATTCGATTGTTTGAACTTGTCGTTCCCATTGTTTTTTTCATATTTTTTTATTTTTAACTTTCGTTAATCTCCTCTAATTTTTTCTCAAAATCACAATCTAAAACTGCCGCCAACGAATTCAGGCAAATCATCAATGCGCCTGCTTCCGCTTCGGAAAAATGTGCCGCGCCCGTTTCGATAATCTGGAAAATCCGGCTTTGTTTGAGACGGAACAAAACGGCGGCTTGGGCGATTGGCAGCATTGCTTCGCCGCATTCCGCACAAATCATCTGCTCAGCCGATGGCGTTTGGCGAATGATGAACCTCCGTTTGGTGACAGTCAATTTTTCAAAATTCCGTTTAATTTCCATCTTGCTTTTTACCGAAAAATAAAATTCTCTTTTGGCGATGTGAGCAAATCTATTATTTTCAGCTAAAAAAGTCTGGATTTTTTTTGGATTTTTCTTGGATTTTTTTTGGATTGTGGTAGAATCCCAACAAAAACGGGACTTTATGGTTAAAAAGAATTCTCAAAAAACAAACGAACTCTACCAATTTGGTGCTTTTCAATTGGACGCAAAGGAGCGTCGTTTATGGCGCGAGGATGAAAGAATACAGCTTACCCCGAAACAATTTGACCTACTTTTTTATTTTGTCGAAAACGCCGGACGAGTGGCGAAAAAGGACGAACTGCTCAACTCGGTTTGGGCGGATACTTTTGTCGAAGAAACAACTTTGGCGCGAAATGTTTCGTGGCTCAGAAAAATACTCGGCGACGGCGCGGACGGCGAATCAATTATCGAAACCGTGCCGAAAATAGGCTATCGTTTCACGGCAGAAGTTACCCAACCTACCGAAAACGTCATTATCATCGAAGAAAAAACTATTGAATACAGTCGCGGCGAGGAAACCATTACCTTCAATGAAGCAGAGTTGACGAAAGTTAAGGAAACCAAGCCTGCCAAATCTTTTGCTTTTTCCGCTTTATTGATTCTGCTAGTTTTTCTTAGTCTGGTCGCTGGAGGCGGATATTTTCTTTACCGGAATAATTTAATAACTGTCGCAATGTCGCCCGAATCAAGTGCCAAGACGAAAACGAAAATCGAAAAAATTGAGATTAATACCGCCCGTGAAATATCTGATAGCGGAATTAAGATTCAACGTGGCGACATGATTACTTTTTCCATTGCCGGTGAATATAAATACGGACCAAATCAAATTTGGACGTATGAAGGCGATAAAAACGCCGAGGTTTCAAATAGTTATATGTTTGAAAAAGCCGCTCCGTGGTCATTGGTCGGCTGGATTGGGACGGAAACCGACCAAAGTAAATATTTTCAAGTCAGTAAAATCAATTCCCTAATGGCTGATAGAAACGGTTCACTCTTTTTTGCCATCAATAAACCGCAAAATGATTACACTAAAAACATTGGTATATTCATCGCCGATGTTGCGTTAGTTCGCTACATAGTCAACGAAAGACCACAAATCAAAATCGGCTCAGTTATAAATTTGCAAAATCGGTATCCAAATGTCGGCAGTTATCTCGATGCGTGGGGAACGGCTTGGAGCAAACCCGAATTTGCCAAGATTACGACTGAAAATAAATTCGTTTCAACACATTACAACCCGAATCGTGATAACGGATCGGGGAGTTGGGAAATTGTTTCTGCGGACGGAAAAAACAACGGCGAACCGCTGACGGTCGGCGACCGAATTCATTTACGGAATAAGTTTCCCGATGCCGGTTATCTTGACTCGTGCGGTTGGGTCGAACATTTACCAATTTTTAAGGATTTTAAAGATCAGAAAACCGCAATTTTTACTACCCAATCTCCAAACCGCGATTACGGATCGGGAACTTGGATTGTCAGATCGGCAACCGAATCGGACGGAAGCTCGATTCTCGAAGGAGACAATATTGCGCTCGAAAACGGGTTTATTGTTGTAGTAGAAGGAAAGGTTTACAAAGTAGGTTTTCTGAATGCCTCCGGTAATGTGAGAGATATACCTTCATTTAATGATTATGATGGCTCAGGTTTGGTCTTCAGCCTAGATGTTCCATCCAATCAATCCATCCCTGATATTTGGACTATTATGATCAGCAAAGCGGTTTCAGAATAGAAACTCATCCCAAATTTGCAAACAACTTCCAATCTTGACATAAAAGTAAGGATTTGAGATTCTTAATCTTACAGGATTTATAAACGATTGAAAGCAGTGTAAAATAAAACAAACACGAGAATCTATCGGCATAGTTCTGATAATTCGCATTACTGATTTCAAACATTTAATTTTATGTCATCAACAGCAACATTGGAACACCTTGCAAACCGCGAATATAAATACGGTTTTGTGACGGATATTGAAACGGAAACCATCGGCAAAGGTTTGACCGAAGAGACAATTCATACCATTTCAGCCAAGAAAAATGAGCCGGAATGGATGCTCGAATTTCGTCTCAAAGCCTTTCGGCATTGGTTAAAAATGACCGAACCCGATTATTGGGCAAATTTTATTTATCCAACCATTGATTTTCAAAACATTACCTATTACGCCGCGCCGAAACAAAAGCCGAAAAAAGCCAGCCTGGACGAAGTTGATCCTGAATTACTGAAAACCTTTGCCAAACTCGGAATTCCAATTACCGAACAAAAACAACTGGCAAACGTTGCAGTTGACGCAGTTTTTGACTCGGTTTCGGTTGCGACAACTTATAAGAAAAAGCTCAAGGAAGCCGGCGTCATTTTTATGCCGTTTTCCGAAGCGTTGATCGAACATCCCGATCTGATCAAAAAATATCTCGGTTCAGTCGTGCCGACAGGCGATAATTTTTATGCGGCTCTGAATTCGGCAGTTTTCTCTGACGGCTCATTTGTTTTTATTCCAAAAGGCGTTCGCTGCCCGATGGAGCTTTCGACATATTTCCGTATCAATACCCAAGAATCAGGGCAGTTTGAAAGAACGCTAATTGTTGCAGAAGAAGGTGCTTATGTTGCATATAACGAGGGCTGCACTGCGCCTCAGTTTGACACAAATCAGCTTCACGCCGCAGTAGTTGAATTGGTCGCGCTCGATAATGCAGAAATTAAATATTCAACCGTCCAAAACTGGTATGCAGGCGATGAAAACGGTAAAGGTGGAATTTTCAATTTTGTGACCAAGCGTGGTGCGTGTCGCGGTGTTAATTCAAAAATTTCGTGGACGCAGGTTGAAACAGGTTCGGCGATCACCTGGAAATATCCGTCAGTGATTTTGCAGGGCGATAATTCCATCGGTGAATTTTATTCGGTTGCATTGACCAATAACGCCCAAATTGCCGACACGGGAACGAAGATGATTCACCTCGGCAAAAACACCAAATCAACGATTATCTCTAAAGGAATTTCTGCCGGAAAATCGAATAATTCATATCGCGGTTTGGTCAAAGTGATGCCGAAAGCCGAAGGTGCGAGAAATTATACGCAATGCGATTCGATGCTGATCGGCGGTAAATGTCAGGCAAACACTTTTCCGTATATCGAAGTGCAAAATTCAACAGCAAAAGTTGAACACGAAGCGACAACTTCCAAAATTAGCGAAGAACAATTGTTCTATCTCCAACAACGCGGAATTTCGCAAGAAGATGCTATCTCATTGATTATCAACGGTTTCTGCAAAGAAGTTTTCCGTGAACTGCCGATGGAGTATGCCGTTGAAGCAACGAAATTGTTGGGATTGAAATTGGAAGGTAGTGTTGGTTAATGAAGATTCTTAGTTACATTGCTTTAATTTGTATTTTCGTCTCTAATGTTTTGCCTCAGCAGGCAAAGTGCGACGAAGAAACTGGTTACCGCTTGAATACTGACAAACCAACTATCTATATTGACTTTGAGCAGTTTGGGAAAGCTAGTGATTGGGGCAGCTATCGACTTGGTGAGCCGATGAAAAAGCCTGACATAAAGAAAGGAAACGATATTTGGCTTCGCCTATACAATAACAGTTGTTGGGAAATAACTTTTCGTTCATTGAGTAGCTACATGCAACTTGTTCCCGATCCAAACAATCCTGAGAAAAAGAAGCTAAGTTTTGAACTTATCGACGGTGCGGCAGTTAACGTATCTTACGTTTCGCAGGAACAAGACGGCAAAATTGTGCCTTGGGGTGGTGACAATTTTTCAATCACTGGACTGCTACCTGGTAGGTCGCTGGTTTTTCCGGTCTATAAAGAACATCTTGAGAAAAGTCGTTCGATCTATGTGCCTTTTAACTTCGCTTGGGAAAAGGACAAATGGGGCAACAATCTCCCGCCTGAGCATCACTCATTTTTCTGGGGTTATAGGATGGAAGAGGTTAAAAAGAAATGAACAAAATCCAGCCAACAAACATTCCCGTCCCGAAAGGACATTATTCGCCAGCTGTTGAGCATAACGGCTTAATTTTTGTGTCGGGACAACTGCCCTGGAATTATGCGACGGGCGAAGTTGAAACAGGCGCAATCGAATTACAAACCGAACTTGCGTTGCGAAATGTTGAAAATATTCTGCATGCGGCAAATAGCGATTTGAATCACGTTTTGAGTATAACGATTTACGTTTCGGAAATGGAACTTTGGGACAGAGTGAACGAAGTTTACAAACGAATTTTGGGCGAACATAAACCTTCACGAGCAATAGTTCCGGTTAAAGAATTGCATTTTGGGACGAAGATCGAAATTCAGGCAGTTGCCATGGTCAAAGGCTAAATGAATTACTTTTTCCCGCCAATTTTGATAATTTTTGGATTAGTGCTTTATCAGGTTTCGCAAAAGTCGGCTGATCAAAACGCTAATCCTTTTATTGTCATTATTCTCGCCTATTTTTTCGGGATTTTGGCTTGTATTGGAGGATTCTTTTTGTTTCCAGCCAAACAGGAAACATCTCTCTTACCAATGTTGAAAACCGTAAGTTGGACGGCTTTGGGCATTGGATTAGGAGCAGTGGCAATCGAAATCGGCTTTTTGTTAGCTTACAGAGCTGGTTGGAATCTGGGCATTTTACCGATTTCAGTAAACGTGGTCTCAACGATAATACTGATTATAATTGGTTTGATCGCCTATCGTGAAAGTGTCTCCGTCGAAAAAATTATTGGTGTTTTGTTGTGCATCGGCGGTTTAGTTTTGATTACTTTAAGAAAATGAATTTAACAATTTATCAAGTTGACGCATTTGCAAAAGAGGTTTTTAAAGGTAATCCGGCGGCGGTTTGTCCGCTTGAAGAATGGATTGATGCTGAATTAATGCAGAAAATCGCGCTCGAAAATAATTTAGCGGAAACTGCTTTTTTCTTTAAAAAAGATGATGTTTATGAGCTTCGCTGGTTTACTCCGACTTTTGAAATTGATTTGTGCGGACACGCAACTTTAGCCAGTGCGTATGTGATTTTTGAAATCTTAAAGACGGAAGAAAACTTCATCAGATTTCATTCACTCAAGAGTGGTGAATTATCAGTTGAAAAAAAAGGGGATGTTCTAATTCTTGATTTTCCGTCGCGTCCGCCTGTTTCCTGTGAAATTCCGGACGGATTAGCTAAAGCAATCGGAAAAGAGCCGAAAGAGATATTAAAATCACGCGACTATTTTTTAGTTTACGAAACTGAGCAGGATATTTTAGACATCAACCCGGACTTTACGGAGTTGATGAAAATTCCGGCAATCGGGTTTATCGTTACCGCCAAAGGTGATTCGGCTGATTTTGTGTCCAGATTTTTTGCGCCGGAAGTTGGTATTTTTGAAGATCCAGTGACAGGTTCGGCGCATTGTAATTTGATTCCGTATTGGGCAGAAAAATTGGGCAAAACCGAATTATTCGGTAAACAAATTTCTGCTCGCGGCGGCGAACTTTTTTGTGAATTAAAAGGTAACAGAGTAAAAATCGGCGGAAATGCGGTTTTGTATTTGAAAGGAGAGATTTATGTCTAAAATTGCAATTGTTATATTCGATAAATTTACAGACATTGATTTGTGGTTGATGTGGGATTTGCTAAATCGGGTTCGCATTGAGAATTGGGAAGTTAAGATTTTAGGTGAAAAAGAATCGCATCTTTCCGCCACCAATATCGAAGTCAAAACACACGGTAGAATCGAAGAAGCCAACGATGCTGATGCGGTTTTGTTCATCAGCGGACAAGGCACACGCGACAGAATTGTTGATGAAAACTGGCTCGGCAAATTCAAATTAAATCCGGAAAAACAATTTATCGGCTCGATTTGTTCTGGCGCCTTGATCTTAGCC
>DAORIL010000268.1:0-8233 GCA_035438525.1 Pyrinomonadaceae bacterium | reverse complement strand
GACTATAATTTAAGCGATACAAATAAAATCTTTGGGCGATATACCCAAGATGACTGGTCAAATAATTTCCCGAATCTGGTTGGCAATTTATGGGGCGACGATGCCTTTCCAACCGTTGAAGGAAGTTGGAAACAACCTTCAAAACAAGCGGCAGTCAAATTAACCACTCAACTTTCAGGAACAGCGATCAATGACGTTCAATTCTCGTATTCAGCTAACCGCATCATTATTACTTCGGGAAATGGCGGAGATATAAACGCAGCGATCAATAAAGCTATTCCGGGATTCTTTGCCGATTCGGTCAAAGTAAATGGAATTAATCGTCCGCATCCTGTTTTCTGGGGTGGAATTGCGCCATATAATGCCGGCGGTGATCCAAACCTATGGACACAACAACCATTTAAAAATTCTCTTGATATTTATACAGTCCGAGATGATTTTTCAATGGTGAAAGGCAATCACACCCTAAAATTAGGCTTCTTGTATGATAACGCGGCTAAGAATGAAGATTCGGGTCCAAATAATGAAGCAGTTCAATTCTGGGGAGCCTGCTGCGGAAACAACTCAGGTAATATGTTGGCAGACGTTTTGACCAACGGTTCTCTCTTTGGTTTTGGTGAAACCAATAAGATGCCGGTTGGACAAAACCGATATACCAACACAGAATTCTATTTCGGAGATACCTGGAAAGCTAAATCAAATCTGACCTTAGAATTAGGAGCCAGATATTCTTTGCTTTTTGAACCATATGATGCCCGTGATTTGATCAGCGGATTCTCGCCTTCAGCATATAGTGCTGCAAAGGCAGCCACAGATCCTTGTAACGGTTTGGTCGTTCCTAAAGGAACCAATCCGTGTGCAGGAATCGCAGGTGCCAGCACTCCGACTCAATTTTCAAATCGCTCATTGCGTGACAACAATTACAAGAATTTTGCCCCGCGTTTAGGCGTTGCCTGGGACGTTTTCTCTGATGGTAAAACTGCTATCAGAGGCGGATATGGTTTGTTCTATCTTCGTGAAAGAACCAGTCCATATTTTGCTGCATTAACTGCGAACTCGCCTTTTGCAATTACTGTCGGTGGTCAGCGAACTTTGGACGGAACCAACTTTACTGGTCTCGGAGCGGCATCAGCCGGTTCACCGAAATTTGGTTTAAGTCCGGAAGCGGCGACTCCATATTCGATGCAGTTTAACGTTTCAGTTGGTCGTCAACTCTGGAATGAAACCGTGTTAGAAGTTGGTTATGTCGGCAATCGTTCGCGTAAACAGTTGACTCACAATGATGTCAATCAAGTTAAAGATGCAAATCGGAAAGCTGCCGCTTTTGCTGCTGACGGAAATGCAGTAAATGCATTACGCCCCTATAGCAATTACGGTTCAATCTATCAGTTTGAACGTAACGGAAAAGGCAATTACGATTCAATGCAGGTTTTGTTCAGAACCAGATTCTCGAAAAATTCACAATTACAAGCAGCTTATACGTTCTCAAGATCGTTGGCTGATTTTGGTTTGAATGATTCAAGTGGTTCGCAAAGTGACTTTGCCGTTCTGGATAGAAATAACAGATCGCTTGATTTTGCTGAGTCAGATATTAACCGTCCGCATATTTTCGTGGCAAACATGATTTACAATATGCCGGCATTTAAGGATAAAAGTCCGGTTGTCAGAACTCTGTTTGGAGGTTGGGAAGCAGCTTCAATTATCCAAATTTCAAGCGGAACATCACTGACTCCGAGATTATTTGCGACTGGTCTGAAAGGAACTGCGGGACCAAATTTCCAAGCAGGTCTAACCGGAACGGGAACTGCTGTGGCTAACCAACGACCAATTCGGGTTGAAAGTGAACCATGCACCATAAATGGAACACAAGGCAGCTTTATTAATCCGAAAGCCTGGACTTTGGTAGGTTATAAGATCGGAGAAACAATTCCGAAACGAACAACCTGCTTAGGACCGCCGACAAAGAATGTTGATTTGTCGTTCTACAAAAACTTTACTCCAGGTTGGTTGACGGGTAGTTTCTTGGGCGAAGGCGCAAGAATCCAATTCCGATTGGAACTCTTTAATGCCTTTAACACTACTCAATATCGTGGAGACAGTTTGCAAATGAACTTCTACAATGACACAGTTCTTTGCGGAGTTAATCCTTGTAGTATTACAAACAATACAATTACTTCGGCAGGGATCACCGGTGGTTTTGGAACTGCGGGTAGAACTAAAGGAGCTCGTGAAATCCAGTATGCTCTGAGGCTGAATTTCTAAGCGTTAATTGTTAAAAGACGGCAAGAAAATAAATACTGAAAAGTAAATATTTTCTTGCCATTTTTATTTTGTGTTATACTTTTCTTCACACTATAAACCATCGTAAAGGATTTATTTTATTAGTTATGAGTGCAAAAATATTGATTTTTGTTTTGTTTTTTTTCGCATTCAATATTAATGCTCAAAGAATAAGTCCGAAGAAAACCGACCTCAATTCAAATAGTCAAACCAATCAAACTACAGACGAATTATTAAAACATCTAAGTGCGGCTGAAACTTATCAAATTTCGGGGGATCTAGGTAATGCTGCGATAGAAAATCGGGCAATTTTAGGGATTGCGCTTCAGCGGATGGGGAATCTTGCTATTGAAGAAGGCAATTATGCTGATGCCGTTAAAATCCTCAGCGACTCGCTCATTTATTCTGATAATTCCCCCAATAGAACTAATTTGGCAGTTGCTTATCTGCGTCAAAACCAATTAGATAAAGCCATCACTGAGGCTCAGAATGCTATTTTACTGGACCCGAATTACCCAACCGCCCATTATATTCTAGGCAATATTTATTTTACTAAAGAGGATTATCAATCAGCCCTCCCCGAATTGGAAAAGGTTTTATTACTTGCACCGGATTTCGAGGCGGCACAGGCACTCGGGCTAACCTATTTACATTTGAAACAAACTGATCGGGCAAAGTTATTGTTTGAAGAAATGATGACCTCATTTGATAAAGAAAGTTCCGATGTGCATATTATGATGGGGCAGGCGTATGAACAGACAAATTATCCGCTTGAATCCGAACGTGAATTCAAGCGCGCTTTAGAACTAAATCCTCAGCAGTTGCGGGCAAGTTTTTTTCTGGGTTATGTGATTTTGCAGCACGGCGGAAGTGATAGATTAAGCGAAGCGGGTAAAGCTTTTGAAGCGGAATTAAAACTGACTCCAGACGATTTTTATTCAAATTTCTTTGCGGGTGTGGTCGCTTCGGCAGAAAATAATCATCAGAAAGCTGTTGAGTATTTTAAGAAATCAGCCAAGATCAGTCCGCAAAGAGCTGAGTCTTTTTTATTTCTCGGTCAATCGCAGGTTGAATTAAATGATTTGGCAGAGGCGGAAAAAAATCTTCGGCAAGCGATTGTTTTAGCCGGAGATGATTCGGCAAAAGATTTTCAATCCCGTCGCACACATTTTCTGTTAGGGCGTTTGTTAGTCAAAACCGGGCGCAAAGAAGAAGGCGAAAAGGAATTGAAGATTGCCCGCGAACTGCAGGAAAAATCTATTCAATCCGCCCGTGACGAGATCAGTCAAATATTGGGGCAAGTTGTCGGCAACACCGGTAATAAAATCGGTAATAACGAAAATTCGGCTGAGGCAAAAATAACGCTGCCGCCCGAAAAGGTTGCTGAGTTTAACAAGATCAAAGCGTATTTTAACGAAATTTTGGCGCAGGCATTTCACAATCTGGGCGTGATTGCAGTGCAGAGCAGGCAAACCTCCGATGCTTTGGCAAATTTTGCTGCGGCTTCAAAATGGAAGCCAGATTTTCCCGGTTTAGATAGAAATTGGGGCATTGTCAGTTTTCGCGCCGGACAATTCGATCAGGCGATCGCTCCGTTATCGCGCCATCTTAAATCAAATCCAAATGATACTTTGATCAGGCAAATGCTCGGTGCAAGCTATTATTTTAACAAGGATTTTGCCAAATCAGTCGAAGCCCTCAAACCAATTGAATCGGTTATTGTAAGCGATGCCGAGCTTGCTTATTTCTATGGAATCTCGCTAATTCAATTAAAACGAAATCAGGAGGCAGTTCCAATTTTTAATAAACTTGCCGAAATTTCGCAAAATAATCCCGAATTTCTCTTTTATGCAGCGCAAGGATTTATGATTTTGGGCGATTATGAAAGATCTGCTAAAGAATTTCGGCAGGTCGTTTCACTCAACCCGAATCTCGAAAAAGCGAATTATTTTATTGGGCAGAGTTTGATTCGTCTGAATCGTTTTGATGAAGCAGAAAAAGCATTTAGTCGTGAACTGGAAATTAGTCCGAACGATGTTTTGTCCAAATATCATCTGGCTTTGACCCTGATCGAACGGAAAATCGAGCCGGAAAAGACGATTTCAATTTTAGAAGAAGCGATTGCTTTGAAATACGATTATGCGGATGCCCGTTATCAGCTCGGCAAAATTTATCTGGAAAAAGGCGAAACCCAAAAAGCCATTGCACAACTCGAAATCGCCGTTTCTGCCGACGCAAACAAGGATTATATCCATTACCAACTGAGCATCGCTTACCGCAAAGTTTCGCGTAAAGATGAGGCTGACCGCGAACTAAAACGCTATCAAGAGCTCAAAGCTGCCAATCGGAAAAACGATGCGCCAATGGGAATCAATGAAAATTCACCAAAATAATTTCACGAAAATTTCTTTTATTTTGCTTAGTCTGGCGATTTGGATTTCGGCGCAGCCAAAGGCGGACAACAAAACCGTTTTAGCAAATTTTGATAAAAATATCGAAAACGGAAAATTGGCTGAAATTGAGCGGGATCTTTTCAATTATGTTGTTGCTAATCCAAAAGATGCTGCCGGATTTTCTTTACTGGCAAAATTACGGCTCAAACAAGATCGTTTGAACGAGGCGAAATCATTGGCAAATAAAGCTTTATTGCTTGATGAGAAGTTGCTTTCTGCCAAATTGACGCTGGCTCAAACCTCGATTCAACTTGGAGAAATCGAACAATCACGGCAAGTTTTGAACAGTATTTCGGAAACAGAAATTTTGGATAATGTGATCCGATTGAATTTGGCTCAAATTTTTGAAACTATCGGCGATTGTGCAAATTCATTGAAACTAGTCGAAAAATTGCCTATTAAAACAAAAAATACAGAGGCTTTGCCGTTGCGAGCCAATTGTTATTTAGCAACAGGCGATAAGAAAAACTTTGCTTCTCTGCTTCCGATTGCTAAAACGTTGGTAAAACAGAATCCCAATATTGCCAACGGTTTCGCAGCGATTTTAGCCAAAAATGGAATGCACAAAGAAACGGCTGAATTATTGCGTCTGGTTATTTTTTCTGCCCCGAAAAATCAGGAAGCCTTATTGCTTTTGGCAAAATCGGAGATATATTTGAAAGACCTTGCCAATGCTAAAGTTCATCTCGGGCAAGCGGAAAAGATCGAGCCGGATTCAGCCGAATTTCTTTTTACCAAATCCTTGCTCGAAAGCGAGCAGGGAAATAATGCTCAAGCTTTTGAATTGCTGGAAAAATCTTTAGCGGCAAACCCGAATAATTTACAGGCTTTGGCTCAATTTGTAGTGGTGTCGATGCGGGCAAATCAAACGGGAAAAGCAGTTCGCGCCGCCGAAAAACTTTTGAATCTGCAACCCGAAAATCTTGAGTTTATATATCTTTACGGCGCCGCTTCTCTGCAAAATAACAATTTACAGAAAGCCGAAAGTTCACTTATTAAATATTTTTCAGCCCGACCGAACGATTCGCGCGGATGTTTGGCGTTGGGATTAACCTACGCCGGACAAACTGAAAAATTAGACCAAGCCCGTCAACAAATGCAGAAATGTTTACAGATAAATCCGAGAAATTTTGAGGCATCGTATCAACTTGGACTATCTTATAAAACCGCAGGCGATTCGGCAAAATCTATTGAATATTTTGAGCAAACAATCAAACTTTCTCCAAACTACGCCGCCGCCTTGCGTGATTTGGGGTCCGCATATTTACAGATCGGAGTTGAAACCAAGGCGCGTCCCGTTTTGGAAAAAGCCGTCTCGTTGAATCCAAATGATGCGGATACTCATTTTCAATTGAGCCGGCTTTACAATATTATCGGCGAACGCGAATTGGCAAAAAAACATCTGGAAATCTTTCAAAAACTGAGAACTCCGAAAAAAGACGGAATGTAGAAGAAAGGCAAAAGATAAAAG
Organism: Pyrinomonadaceae bacterium; assembly: GCA_035438525.1. Taxonomy (GTDB): domain Bacteria; phylum Acidobacteriota; class Blastocatellia; order Pyrinomonadales; family Pyrinomonadaceae; genus JAIBCC01. Next base: position 2,029 of record DAORIL010000268.1, on the reverse strand, counting down.
TAAAAAGGCAAAATTATTTTCTAAATTCTAATGAATCTTTATAAAATTTTAACCGCAATCATTTTAACTTCAATTATTTATAGTCAAGTCGCGGTGGCGCAAACCGATGTCTGCAAAGATCGTAAAATTCCGCAGTTGACAGATATTTATGCGAAAACAGGGATAAATTTTGTTCATACCTCCGCACCCGAAAAAAAATACATTGTCGAATCAATGAGCGGCGGTGTTTTGCTGATTGACTATGACCGTGACGGTTTTTTGGACATTTATTTCACCAATGCCCCAACGGTTGAAATGGCTTTGAAAAACGAAAAGGCTAAAAGTTTGCTTTACCACAATAACGGTAATGGAACTTTTTCCGATGTCACCGACAAAGCCGGAGTTGGTTTTCCCGGTTATGCGATGGGCGGAGCAGTTGCCGATTACAACAATGACGGATTTCCTGATTTATACATCACCTGTCTTGGCGGAAATGTTTTGTATAAAAATAATGGTGACGGGACATTTTCAAATGTTGCAAAACAAGCTGGAGTAGAAGACGGTCGCTGGTCAGCCGGAGCAACTTTTGGTGATTATGATGGCGATGGATTTCTCGATTTGTTTGTTGCCAATTATGTTGATTTCAAACTTAACGATTTACCGGGTTTTGGTTCGCTGCCGACCTGTAGATTTCGCGGAATAGATGTTCAATGCGGTCCTCGCGGCTTAAAAGGCGGTGGCGACAGCTTTTTTCATAACAACGGAAACGGCACATTTACCGAAATGTCCAAACAACTTGGGATGGATGATCCGCAAGGTTTTTACGGAATGCAGCCTGTTTCGTCTGATTTTGGCAACACCGGAAAATTAGATATTTATGTTGCAAATGATTCAACTCCAAACTTTTTTTATCGTAATGATGGGAAAGGAAAATTTACGGATGAAGGTTTAATTACCGGAACGGCAGTCAGCGGAGACGGTTCAGAACAAGGTTCAATGGGTGTTGCCGTCGGCGATTATCTGCACGCCGGAAAATTTGCAATTTATGTGACGAATTTTGTGGATGAATACAACACGCTTTATCGCAATAATGGAAATTATGATTTTACGGACGTTTCCTTTAACGCTAAAGTTGCGCAACCAACTCGTCCATATGTCGGTTGGGGAACAGGATTTTTTGATTTAGATAATGACACCTGGCTCGATTTATTTGCGGTCAATGGCCACGTTTATCCGCAAATGGATCAGATTTCTTCGGGAGCAAGATATAAGCAAAACAAACTTTTATTTATCAATCAGGGCGATGCGACTTTTTGCAATGCTTCGACTTTGGGCGGTTCGGCTTTGACGGAAATGCGTGTGTCGCGTGGAGCGGCTTTTGGTGATTTAGATAACGATGGACAGATAGATATTGTGGTTGGTGATTTAGATGCTTCGCCGATGATTCTTAAAAATGAAGGTGATAAAACTAATCATTGGGTCACACTCGAACTTAGTGCAAAAGAAGGAAACCCCCTCGCCATCGGGGCAAGAATTAAACTAACCACAGGGAATATCGTCCAAACCGAAGAGATCAGAAGCGGCGGCAGCTATTTATCACAAAGCGATTTACGGGTTCATTTCGGACTTGGCAAGGCAACTAAGATTGATTCAATTGAAATCCGTTGGAATTCGGGAAAGATCGAAACAATTAAAGATGTTGAAGTTGATAAATTTCACGCCATTTTAGAAGGCGAAGGAGTTGTTCCATTTGAAAAGATCCGCCCGAAGGTGAAAAAATAAAATGAAGTCATTTAACAAAATCAAATTTTTAGCTCCGGCAATATTCATTTTTACCTTGTTTGCGGCTTCAATTGCTGCTGATCGTGTCAAAACTGCAAACGGAATCGTTGAAGGAACCGGAAAACAAAAATCGGGCGTGCGAATGTTCAAAGGAATTCCATACGCTCAGCCACCTGTTGGAGATTTGCGTTGGAATGCCCCGCAACCTGCGAAAAATTGGACAGGTATTCGTGAGGCAACAAAATTCGGTCCGCGTTGTATGCAGCAG
>DAORIL010000267.1:0-8258 GCA_035438525.1 Pyrinomonadaceae bacterium | reverse complement strand
CGCACTTTTTCTGGTTTCGTGTTTAGCCATTATTCCGTTGGCAGGATTGATGGGAAAGGGCACAGAACATTTAGCCGAACATTTAGGACCTAGCGCAGGCGGTTTGCTAAGTGCAACCTTTGGAAATGCAGCAGAGTTAATTATCGCTCTCTTTGCTCTCTCTAAAGGGCTTGAAGATGTAGTAAAAGCCTCGATCACCGGTTCAATCTTAGGAAATTTGTTGTTGGTTTTAGGGCTTTCACTAGTTTTTGGCGGAATCAAATACAAACGTCAGACCTTTAATAAAACTGCTTCGAGTATGTCCGCCACGGCTTTGACCCTGGCGGCGGCGGCATTACTGGTTCCAACCGTTTTTCATGCGGTGGCAGAACGTGTTCCGGTTGCTAGCGGTGGTTGGACACCTGACAAAGAACAAAGTTTATCGTTGGCAATTGCGATTGTTTTAATGGTTACTTATGTTTTTACTTTGATCTTTTCACTAGTCACACATAAAAATATGTTGGTCAGTGATTCCTTACACGCGGTCGAGGAAATAGGCGAAGAACTTGAAGAATCGGGCGAACATTGGTCAAAAGGAAAAGCGCTTGCAGTTTTATTGGGTGCAACTTCGATGGTGGCATTAGTTGCCGAATTTTTGGTCGGTGCGGTCGAGGAAGCAGGAAAAACTTTAGGTTTAACTGAAGTTTTTGTTGGTGTTATCGTCGTGGCGATTATCGGTAATGCGGCGGAAAATTCTTCGGCGATTCTAATGGCTTTGCGAAATAAAATGGATTTGAGTTTGGGAATCTCGCTTGGTTCGTCACTGCAAATTGCCTTGTTTGTTGCGCCATTTTTAATTTTTGCTTCGTATGCTTTTGGCAAACCGATGAATCTTGAATTTACCTTGCCCGAAGTTTTTGCCGTGATGATTGCAATTTTAATTGTGCAGCAAATTTCATCAGATGGCGAAAGTAATTGGATTGAAGGAGTTCAATTGCTTTCAGTTTACGCCATTTTAGGAATCTTATTTTACTTTTTGCCTGATATTCACTCGGCAGTTCAAGCCGTTACTCATTAGAATTTATGACTGAAAAAAATACATCTTCGTGGTTCAAGCCTTCGCTTGATTGGCTATTAATTTTTGTTCCGATTTCGATTGGGCTTCGGTTTATTCCGTCGTTTGAAAATCCGACTGCGTTGTTTATTTGCTCATGTTTGGCAATTATTCCGCTAGCTGGTTGGATGGGAAAAGCAACTGAACACCTTTCAGAACATTTAGGACAGGGAATCGGCGGGTTATTAAATGCCACATTTGGGAATGCGGCAGAATTGATTATTGCGCTATTTGCACTGTCCAAAGGGCTTGACGGAGTGGTTAAAGCCTCAATTACGGGTTCGATTATCGGTAATATGCTCTTAGTTTTGGGGCTTTCGGTCATTGCAGGCGGAGCAAAATTCAAGCAGCAATTTTTTAACCGAACCGCTGCGAGCACGGCTGCCACGGCTTTGACCTTAGCCGCAATCGCGCTTTTGATTCCGACAATTTTTCACGAAGTCGCCGATAATGTGTCAATTGCCCAAGGCGGTTGGACACCTGCCAAAGAACAAAGTCTGTCATTGGCGATTGCGATCGTTTTGTTTTTAACCTATCTTGGCACGCTTTATTTTTCGTTAGTGACACACAAAGATTTATTCGTTGGTGAAGCTCTGCAAGGCGCATCTCAGGAAGTTGGAGAAGAGGAAGAAAAATCAGGAGATCATTGGTCAAAAGGAAAATCAGCCACGGTTTTGTTGGTTGCAACTGCTTTTGTTGCTTTAATTTCCGAATTTTTGGTCGGTGCGGTAGAAGCCGCTCGCGGTCAACTTGGCTTTACCGAAGTCTTTGTCGGAGTAATTGTCGTGGCGGTTATCGGTAATGCGGCTGAACATTCTTCGGCAGTTTTGATGGCGATGCGGAACAAGATGGATTTGACGTTAGGCATTGCGCTCGGCTCATCTTTGCAAATTGCCTTATTCGTGGCTCCGGTTCTAATTTTTGCCTCATATTTAATTGCTCCGCATCCGATGAATCTGGAATTTTCCATTCCCGAAGTTGTGGCAGTTATCGCCTCAGTTTTAATTGCCCAACAGATTTCATCAGATGGTGAGAGCAATTGGGTTGAAGGTTTGCAATTGTTGGCTGTTTATACAATTTTGGGAATTTTGTTCTACTTTTTGCCGGATGCACATCAGGCAGGGGAGATGTTGCCGGAGGCGGTCCCACATCATTAAGGTAAAATTAATGAAGCAAAATATCTTATTAGTTTTCTTATTTTTGATGGTTCCAACGGTTGGTTTTGGACAAACTATTCCAGCCTCAAAAGTAATTGACTCCAAACAGCTTTTGGCGGATGTGAAAATTCTTTCCGCCGACGATATGCAAGGGCGTTTGACGGGAAGTGAGGGCGGCGCAAAGGCGCGGGAATATGTTTTACAAAGATTCAAACAGTCAGGTATTAAACCATTTGCTGACAATTATTTACAACTATTTGAGTTTTCATCCCGCCCAACTCAAAAAGTCAAAGGTATCAATGTCGTAGGTTTTATCAAAGGCAAGAAAAATCCCGAAAAATATATTGTCATCACGGCGCATTATGACCACGTTGGAATCAATAAAGGCAATGTTTTTAACGGTGCAGATGATAACGCTTCGGGAACTGCCGCACTTTTTGCGATGGCAAAATACTTTAGCAAAAATCAGCCGGCAAATTCGTTGATTTTTGTGGCGTTCGATGCCGAAGAAATGGGTTTGCAGGGCAGCAAGTATTTTGTGGCTAATCTGCCGGTCAAAAAGGAGACGATTTTGATTAACTTGAATATGGATATGATTTCGCATAATGACAAAAATGAACTTTATGCGACGGGAACTTTTCAAAATCCAGGTTTGAAACCAATGCTTGAAAAAGTGCAAAAAAAATCGCTCATCAAATTATTACTGGGGCACGATGATCCGAAATTGGGTTCAGAGGATTGGACTTTTCAATCCGACCAAGGTTCCTTTTACAAAGAAAAAATCCCGTTCATTTATTTTGGGGTTGAAGACCACAAGGATTATCATCAGCCGACTGACGATTTTGAAACGATAAATCAACCGTTTTATATTCATGCGGTTGAAACGATTCTTGAGGCTGTCAAGGAGTTTGATAAAAATTCAGCCGAGATTGGAAATCAGAAAAAATAATGGAAGAGGAAAAAATAAACTTAAAAACCGAAGCAGTCGCCGGACTAACTACTTTTTTAACAATGGCTTACATTGTTGTAGTAAATCCGGCGATTCTTTCAACCGAAGGCACCGGGATTTCGTTCAGCGGGGCGTTGACTGCAACGGTTTTAGTTTGTTTTTCGATGACTTTGTTGATGGGGCTTTATGCCAGACTGCCTTATGCAGTTGCGCCGGGAATGGGCTTAAATGCCTTTTTTACTTATTCCATAATTTTGGGTCAGGGCGTTCCTTGGCAAACTGCGCTTGGAATTGTCTTTTGGGCAGGCGTTTTGTTTTTGATAATCTCGGTGACACCAATTCGGGTGGCGATTGCCAAAGCAATTCCAAATAATTTGCGAATTGCGGCAGCGGCAGGGATTGGAATTTTTCTGACCTTTATCGGATTAAAAAACGCCGGTTTTATTGTGGCTGATGCCAACACTTTTGTGAAATTTGGTGAAATTAATTGGCAATCAGTTGTGACCTTGGTAGGAGTTTTGTTGACATTTTTCCTTTTGAAAAGAAAAAGTTCCTTGGCATTTTTATCGGGAATTGCTTTTGTGACAATAATTGCGTTGATTACAGGCTGGGTTAAACCGCCTGAAAAAGTTTTTAGTTTACCCGATTTTAACAGCACGATTTTTAAACTCGACATTTTCGGGGCGTTAAAATTTTCACTTTTACCCGCCATTATTTCGATAATGTTCACCGACCTTTTTGATTCACTTTCAACCTTTATTGGCGTTTCACACGCCGCAAATTTGTTGGACGAAGAGGGAAATCCGAAAAATCTGCAGCAAGGCTTAATTGTTGATTCTTTTGCTACTTTTGGTGCAGGTCTGTTTGGTTCATCATCAGGAACGGCGTATATCGAGAGCGTGGCGGGTATCGAAATGGGTGGACGGACAGGTTGGACTTCGGTTTTTACTGCGATTTGCTTTTTACCTTGCCTTTTTATTGCGCCACTGGCAGGAGTTGTTCCGCCTTATGCGACTTCAGTCGTTTTGCTTTTAGTTGGCGCGTTTATGTTCAAAAGTATCAAAGAAATTTCACTCGAAAATTTGGAAGATTCCTTGCCCGCATTTTTGACGATTATTTTGATACCGCTAACTTTTTCAATTACTCAAGGAATTTTGTGGGGATTTATCTCGCACGTTGTGCTCTACATTCTGGCAGGTCGGATAAAAGAAATTAAGCCTTTGATGTATGTTTTGGCGATTATTTCGATTGGATTAGTCTGGCTGGAACACGGAAAATTTTAGAAAAAAATAGACAAGTGTATATCAGCTAACATACAATTAAATTACAATTTAGAACAAATTTTAGAAAAACAGGAAAACAATGAAAAAATACCCCCTTTTTGTCTGTTTTGCAATAATTTTGTCTTTAACAGTTTCATTTTATGCCCAACAACCAACGGCAAATTTAACAGGAGTTGTTACTGACCAAAACGGAGCAGTTATTTCGGGTGCAACTGTTTCTGCAACAAACAAATCAACCAATCTTTCCCGCACAACTACAACAAATGGCGAAGGAGTTTATACTTTTTCAAGTTTGCCTGTTGGTGAGTATGAAGTTGAAGTTAAATCTCAAGGCTTCCAAACTTCGAGAATAACCTCAATTATTTTGAATGTAGGTCAAACAAATACAGCAAATGCTCAAATGGTTGTCGGTCAAACTACTGCTTTTTGCGATTTAACAATGCCTGCACCACTTGTAGAAACAAACACATCCAAAATTGATGCAGTCATCGAAACTAAAGAGATTGAAAATTTACCGCTCAATGGACGCAACTTTCTCGAACTCGCCCTTTTAACTCCGGGCAATGCGCCTGCTCCGAATTTTGACCCGACCAAAACGAATACTGTCGTCATTTCTTCTACCGGAGGATTGGGACGCGGCGGCAACGTGATGATTGATGGCACAGACAACAACGATGATGTGGTTGGTGGCTCGCTCATCAATATTTCACAAGACGCAGTGCAAGAATTTCAGGTTGCAACCAATCGTTTTTCGGCTGAATACGGGCGTTCTGCATCTTCGGTAATCAATGTTGTAACTAAAAGCGGAACAAACACTTTACGCGGTTCGGTCTCATTTTTTGAACGCGATAAAAAATTGCAAGGACTTCCCGCGACCTTTGACCGAACGCAAACTGCGCCGCCATTTGATCGCCAACAATATTCATTTACGCTCGGCGGACCGATAAAAAAAGATAAAGTTTTTGCCTTTGGAGCATTTGAATACCGGAATCAGGATGGCGCAACTCTGGTCGGAATTCGTGATGTTCCAACGCGGACAATTAAACGCGGATTTGCGACTGCACCTCTTGATAATTATTTGCTCAACAGCAGAATTGATGCGGTTATCAACGACAACAATCAATTAAATTTTCGCTATTCGTTTGAGGATATTGCGGCTCGCGGTTCAAGCAAGTTGGACAGAGCGTTGGGAACTGCCTCGTATCAACAGGATTTGAAAAACCGATTTCACGCAGTGATGGCGAACTGGAATAGCATTTTGTCGCCGACAATGGTTAATAATTTCAGCTTTAGCGTGAATAATTTTACGAACACGACCGATCCGATTTCAACCGGAATTCAATATACTTTTCCGAGTATTTTAGCCGGTTCGAGTTTCCGCGTTCCGCAAGGAACGAAGCAAACCAGATTTCAATTTTCTGATTCATTGACAAAAATTATCGGTAATCATACTTTGAAATTTGGCGCAGAATATCAGCGGATTAATTCGAGTCTTAGCCTTGGAGTTTTCCGCCAAGGCAGAGTCGAATTTGTCCAGGATTTTGCGACAAATGATTTTAGCGGCGATGGGAAAATTGACGATAATGATTTGTTGTTTGCGGTTACTTTGCGAAGCGGATTGCCAAATCAAGACTTGAATTTGGACAATGTTGACAACAATTTCTTTGCCTTTTTTGCCCAAAATGATTGGCGGGTGCGGCGAAATTTAACCCTCAATTTAGGATTGCGCTACGAGGCCGATACAAATGTTAAAAACAATTCGGGCTATGCCAATATCAATCCATTGGTTAAATCATTTTACAAAGGAAATCGCAAAGCTGATTATAATAATTTTGCTCCGCGAATCGGGTTCAATCTCGCATTATTGGATGATAAATTAAGCATTCACGGTGGTTACGGTATTTACTATGACCGCGTGACTTTAGAACTCATCACGCTTGAACGTGGATTGGATGGACGCGCTTTACCTGTCCAAGTCCGCGCAGGAAACGCTTTGACGGATCAAAATGGTGCGCCGATTTTCATTGACCAAACCGGTAAATTTCAACCATTTGCCCCAACTTTTTCAAATCCATTTACGGGATTTATTTTGCCGGGGGCAGGCGCGTCAGGAATCAACATAATTGACAATGATTTGCAAAATCCGATGGTTCAACAAACTAATTTTGGATTGCAGTGGGAAATTGCCCGAAATTATGTCGTCAAAGCCGATTATCTGCACAATTTCGGAACGCATTTTATCATTGGCAGAGATATTGGAGTGGTCAATAATCCGGTCGTTGGGGGACCTGACCGCGTTGTAAATTTGGAATCGAGCGTCAAATTTAAATATGATGGATTTTTGCTTAGTTTCGAAAAACGCTTTGCCAACCGCTACGGATTCCGGGCGGCTTATACCCTTTCAAAAGCCTTTAATTATGCCAACGATGACCAAATTCCGTTCTCAAACGGTCCGATAAACTCCAATAATTTACAGCTCGAATATGGTCCGACTCCAAACGATCAGCGGCATCGTTTTACAGTTGCGGGTAATGTCGAATTGCCGTATGGATTTAGACTTTCGCCCATCATGTCGTTTGCTTCGGGTGTGCCGATGGACATAATTCTGCCTTCGGGACAGTCGCGGATCCCAAATTTACAACGTAATGCAGGTGGACGATTATTCAAAAATGTCAGCCAATTAAATGCCTATTTAACGGCTTATAATGCGACACTTCCCGTAGCGAATCGAATTGCGCTTGCGCCAAGCAATGCTAAGTTTAATGATACGTTCAGTTCGGTTGATTTGCGTTTGGCAAAAACTTTTACTTTTAGTGAAAGATTCAAGCTTGAGCCAATCGTTGAGGTTTTTAATTTGTTCAATGTCACTAACATTTTAGGCACGTCAAATACGAATTATTCAGGTTACGGAAATGTTTTGGGAACTTCGAGTTTCGGTCAACCGGTCAACACGGCTGGCGGGGTTTTCGGTTCGGGCGGCGCGAGGGCTTTTCAGTTTGCGGCGCGGTTTTCTTTTTAATTTTTTAGCCACGAACAAACACGAAAAGGCACGAAAATTTTTCTAATTGATCCGTTATATTTTAATATTTCGCTAAGTATTTACATTTATGTATATTTAGGTGATATTTATGAACAATAGAATTTATTTTTTTTCGTGTTCTTTTGTGTTTGTTCGTGGCTAATTCCCAAATTATGCAACTAAAAAGACAATTCGGTTTATGGACGGCGGTGGCGTTGATTATCGGGCAAGTCATCGCCGTTGGTATTTTTTTGACTCCGGCAGGAATGGCAAAGTCTGTCGGCTCACCGTTTTGGCTTTTGGTGATTTGGCTTTTAATTGGGGTAATGACTTTGAGCGGTGCGTTATGCTACGGCGAATTGGCTTCGCGGTTTCCGCAATCGGGCGGAAGTTACGTTTATCTCAAAGAAATTTATGGTAAACCCTGGGCGTTTCTTTATGGTTGGATGGTTTTGTTGGTGCTTGACCCGGGATTAACTGCGATTTTTGGGGTTGGATTGGCAAGTTATGCCGGATATTTGGTTGAGCTATCGCCTTTAGGCAAACAGATTTTGGCAGTTGTAGCGGTAATTTTAGTTGGTTTGTTAAATATTGTCGGAACACGAATCAGCGCAAATTTTCTGAAAGTTTTAACCATCCTTAAAGTTGGAACATTGTTTTTTATTATCATTTACGGATTTTTGGGCGGTTTTGGCGATTGGAAAAATTTTCAACCATTTTTTGCCGTTCCAACTGATACTTTCGGAGCATTTGCCGG
>DAORIL010000266.1:0-8278 GCA_035438525.1 Pyrinomonadaceae bacterium | reverse complement strand
TATCAATGCTTTGGCGATAAATATGCGGACAAGATTTTGGTGGTTGACGATTATTATAGTTGTGATTTTGTTTAGCTTTGAGAATGCAAAAGCCTGTGAATGTATGGGAACAGGCAAACCGACTTCAGAGTTTAGAAAAACTCCGGTTATTTTTGTCGGCACTGTTAAATCTGTAAATTCGGCAGATAGTAGAAAGTTTGGTGATGATTATAATTTTAATGACTTGCAAACTACTTTTCTTGTTAATGAAAAATTTAAAGGTGTAAAAGGAAATGAAATTGATATTTATACCAGTAGTCAGGGAACTGCTTGCGGTTTTAGATTTCAAAAAGGAGAACAGTATTTGGTTTATGCTTATGGCGAAGATCAAAGTAGAAAATATTACAGCACCAGCATTTGCACCAGAACGAGATTGGCCGAAGGTAAGGCGGATGAAATTGCCGTTTTGCGGTCCCTGTCAAAAGGAAAATTTCAACCTCGGATTTATGGAAGAGTAGAAGAAATAGTTCGCGGAATTTATCTTGAATATAAAGAAAATGTTCCAATGGCGAATATAAAAGTAATTGCCCGAAATGGCAATAAAACTTATGAATCAATCACTGACGATGATGGGATGTTCAGATTTGCTAATTTAAAAATAGGTAAATATAAACTTCAAGTAGAATTACCTTCGACGCATAAGATTGGAGATGATTCCTGGGAATTTGAGGGAAATCAAGCACTAAATTTGAATTATTCCGTTACAAATTATGACTGTCCTGATTTTATCACCATCAAAACAAGAGTTGATGGGAGAATTAAAGGGAGAGTTTTAGATTTTAAGGGAAATCCGGTTGGTAAAGATGTTCGCGTCACTCTGATAACAAAAGATACAGTCAACAATTCTGACGATAAAATTCAATATATTGGAACAGAAACGGACAAAATGGGTTTTTATGAATTTAAGGGAATCCCGAAAGGCGAATATTATTTAGGAATAAATTTGGATTTAAGTCAGCCTTACAAAAATAATCCTTATAAAAAGATTTTTTATCCAAATTCAACCAATTCGCAAACGGCAACCTTAATAAAATTAGGCTATGGACAAAAATTAAACGGATTCGATCTAACTTTGCCCACACCTTTAAAGTCAATCGTTGTCAAAGGAAAAGTTACAAAAAAAGATGGAAGTCCGATTGCTGGAATTACGGTTTATGTCAGTAATCAGGCAAGACACGATTTTGAAGATTTTGTTTGGTTAAAAACTGACCAAAATGGAGAATTCTCGGCAACTTGTCTTGAAGGATTAACCTATCGTTTTTCGATTTTTGAGAAAGATTTAAAGAAAATCTCAGAAATTATGCAAAAAATTGATGGACAATCAAATAATCGTCTTGAATTTGTGATAGGAAATTAAAATATGAAAATCAGAATTTTTAAGCGCAAATAAATGAAAACATTACAAATTATTTTTCTGATCAGCTTTGCCGTTTTAGTTTTGGTGATTCCATTTTTGGTCTTTAATTTTATCCAGGGAAATGGGAGCAACACGACTTTAATTATTTTTGTGGCGGTGATTTTTGTAGTCAACGGTTTTTTTATCGTTCGCAAACTATTGAATCTAAAGAAAAATAAACAAAGTTAAAAAAAGATTCTGAAGGAGAGGGAAATTATGAAACTGATAATTGTGTCACTTTTGATTGGTTGTTTAAGTTTTGCTGTTTGTGGATTTAATTGGCGGCCAATCGCTAAACAATCAAAATCACTTGATTTACAGACTAATCAACCCAAAACGGCGCGCGATTTTTTTAATTTATTGCCGCAGAAATATTTTACTCTGGAAGGTTGTTCACCGGCGACCGATAAAAACTGTGTCAAAGCGCGAAAGGAATATATCGAAACTTTTCTCGAAATTGAAGACACCGTCAACGGTTATTGGAAAAGCGGTTGTGACGGAGCGCAAAGTTGTTTGACAATGGCACTTTTTAAGCGTCCGAATGGAACGTATATTGTGGCAATTCAGACCGAATTTGAGATGGGCAGTGATAATTATTTTCTCGAATACAAAGGCGGAAAATGGTTCGATTTATCAACTCAAGTGATTCCAAGTTTCTCGAAAAAGAATTACTACGAACTTCCGCAAAAAGGAACTACAATTCAGGTTTTTAAGAAAAAAACAGTTGATACCGGAATGACGGAAAAAGGTGCAAAACTCTACGATTTAGTTTGGCAAAACGGAAAATTTACACTCAAAAAGTGAGGGATTTAATGACGGATGAACACAATTAAACTCGGATTTTCAAGATTGGTTTTCTTACTTTTATCTTTTATCTTTTATCTCTTACCTTGTTCCTCACAGACACTCGCGCCCGGCGCACCCGGCAATGATGCGCAATGGGCGACGGCAGGGAAACAAGCGGTTGGAACTTCGGCAAGTTTGGAAAGCAAAGTCTGGTTCACCTTGGCAAACGGAGTGATGACCGAAGTTTATTATCCTGATGTAACTGTGGCAAATACTCATCTTTTGCAGTTTGTGGTGGTCAATCCAAAAACAAAAAAGGTTGAAACCGAATTGGATGATGCTGTTCATCAAATTAAAGTTTTACGTCCAGATTCATTGAGTTTTCAGCAAATAAATACAGCGAAATCAGGTGAATGGAAAATTACTAAAACTTATGCGACGGACGTTGAACGCGATTCGGTTTTGATTGATGTTCAGTTTGAGACTAAAAACAAAAGTCTCAATCTTTATGTATATTATGATCCTTCTTTGAGCAATAGTGGAATGCACGATTTTGCAAGTCAACAATTTGGAACAGATGGCGATAAAGTTGGAATGTTGCTAACTCAAAATTCAAGTCCATTTGTTGCATCAGTATTAGCTTTTTCAGGCGAGTTAGCAGAGCAAACTAATGGTTATTATCAAGTCAATGATGGTTTAGAGCAGTTAAAAAAATACGGAAAGGTTAATATTCAATATACCTCAGCTCCAAATGGAAATATTGTGCAGATGGCGAAAATCCTCAACCCGTCTCAGTTCACAACAGTGCTTTCTTTCGATAAAAGCAGTGGTATTAAAGCTTTTGTAAATACTAAAATCGCCTTACAAAAAGGATTCACCAAAATTCAGTCCGAATATGAAAAACAATGGTCTGACTACATTAAAACTATCCCCAAAGTTGACTCCAAATATCAAGCCCAATTCAATATGGCGGCGATGATTCTGAAAGCCTTTGAAGATAAAACCAATCGCGGTGCAAACATCGCTTCGCTTTCGATTCCGTGGGGCGGCGGCGCAAATGCTAATGAAGTTGGTTCAAGCGGTTATCATGCAGTTTGGGCGCGAGATTTGTATCAGGTTGCAACGGCGTTTATGGCTCTTGGAGATAAAGACGCGGCGAATCGTGCGCTTGATTTTCTTTTCAAAGTCCAACAAAAACCGGATGGAAGTTTTCCGCAAAATTCGTGGCTCGACGGCAAACCTATCGGCGGCTCTCTGCAAATGGATCAAGTTGGATTTCCACTAATTTTAGCACACGAACTTGGACGTTTTGACAGAGAAATTTACACGAAACACATCAAACCCGCTGCTGATTTTATCGTCAAAAATGGACCGACGACACATCAAGAACGTTGGGAAGAAAAAGGCGGATATTCGCCTTCAACGATTGCCGCTGAAATTGCCGGATTAGTTTGTGCGGCAGAAATTGCCAAGAAAAATAATGATTTGGATTCAGCAAATCGCTGGCTTAAAACTGCGGACGAATGGCAAAGTAATATCGAAAAATGGACGGTTACGACCACAGGTAAACATTCAAAGTCACCCTATTACATTCGCCTCACACAAAACGGCAAACCTGATGCTGGCGAGAAATACGAAATTAACGGCGTTTACGGAATGGTTGATGAACGCGACATTGTGGATGCGGGATTTTTGGAATTAGTCCGCCTTGGCATCAAATCGCCTGACAATAAAATTATCCAAAATTCAATCAAGGTTGTTGACCAGGTTATCAACGTCAAAACTCCAAACGGCGTAGGTTTTTATCGCTACAATTTCGACAGCTACGGCGAACCCGATAACGGACAACGTTGGAATTATGACGGGAAATGGACAGGTAAAGGGCGATTGTGGGCTTTGTTGAGTGGTGAACGTGGACAATATGAATTAGCGTTAAGTAATGAATTTACAAAAATTGAATTAACGCGAAGTGGTCGGAGAGTTTCGGCGAAAATAGGAAAAGCGATTGAAAATCCGCAATCCCAAAACCCAAATCCGCAAGTAAGAATTGATGCAATGCGCGGCTTTGCCAACGATGGTTTGATGATTCCTGAACAGGTTTGGGATTCTCCAAAAATTCCGAAAAATATTGATAAACAATTCGTTCCCGAACTCAAATTTGGCGAAGGCACAGGCTCGGCAACTCCGCTCGCGTGGTCAATGGCTCAATTTATTCGGCTAGCGGTTAATTTGAAAGAAGGTCGCAATTTGGATACTCCGAAGGTTGTTTATGATAGATATGTTTTAGGAAGTAAGGTAGGGGATTTATTACTTTTGCAGCCTAGTGTTACTCCTGCTAGAAATGAAAGGTCAGATCAAGCATATATAACTCTTGATGGAGTTGATATTAATGAATCGGAAACAAAAGGAACAATAATTCAACACCCTCCTAGAATTGACCCTAATAAAATTAAGGAATTTAGAGTAACAACAAAAAGTCAGAATCCTTTAGAAAAATTTGACGAATGCGAAAAAGCCAAATCTTATCTTTTTGATGATACCAGGATATTACAAACGATTCCGCAAAGAACAGAAAAATATCCCAACGTTTTTGGTGGTAAAGGCGAAAAAGAAACAGCAATTCGTTTTGCCTATTTTGGCTCTGAAACGGATATTGAAATTGTTGGAGATTTTACGGGTTGGAAAACTTGCGGAATAAAGTTTAAGAAAATAAACGGATTGCCGAACATTAATCCGCTTACTGTAAAGTTTCCAAATTCTGCCCGCGTAGAATACAAACTCATCGTTGACGGCAAATGGATAACCGACCCGCTTAATCCAAATAAAGTTGATAACGGAATCGGTGGTGAAAATTCGTTTTTCACGATGCCGGATTACAAGCCGACAACTTGGGATAAGGAGCTAACCTGGGAAGAGCAAATGAAAGAGGCTAAAGGCGATATTTCAAAGGTTACGCTCAACGGTTTCTCAATAGAAAAAATCAGTTCAAATATCTTAGGTGAAAGAGATATCTGCGTTTATATTCCCGAAGGTTTTGAAAAACAAAAATTGCCGGTTCTTTATTTGCAGGACGGTAATGAATACGCGGAACGGGCAAAAGCCGAAATAATTCTGGAAAATCTTATCAAAGCGAAAAAAGTCAGACCGTTCATCCTTGTTTTGCTAAACCCGAAAGACCGTATGAAAGAATATTGGGCAAATGACGATTACGCTAAATTTTTAGCCGAAGAAGTTGTTCCCGTTATTGACAGCAAATACAACACCATCAAATCCCGCGATGGTCGGGCAGTGATGGGCGCAAGTCTCGGGGCAATCACAGCGGTTAATGCGGCTCTCAAATATCCAAATGTTTTCGGGCGAATCGGCGGACAAAGCACTTCTTTTTGGATTGATAACGAGCGTGTAGTCAAAGATTTGGAAAAATTAGAAAGCAAAACCAGATTCAAATTTTATTTTGATGACGGAACTCTCGAGGGAGTTGAGGATTCGCGGAAAGTTGTTAAAATTTTACAGGCAAAGAATTTTGACGTAACTTACATCGAAAGCGAGGCAGGACATAATTGGACGGCTTGGCGTGATAGATTGGCGGATGCTTTAATTGCGATTTGGCGTTGATATTACTTGCCAACTAATTCGTTAAACAATAGAATCTAAATCAATCTCAGTAAACAAACATTTTTTTGAAATCTATGAAACAAACTATTAAATTAACTGTCTCGGTAATTATCGTTTTAGGTGGAATGTTGGCGGTTTTCGCCAATAAAACATCAACTGTTACTAAATTGGAAACAGCCGTTCCGATCGAATCGGCAAATGCACTCTATGTCAGCAATTGCGCTCGTTGTCACGGCGCAGACGGCAAAGGACAAACTTCACTCGGTAGAGAATACGATGTGCCGGATTTGACCATTACAGCTCGCCGGATGAGCTTAACCAGAGTTAAAAATGTCATTTCCAATGGCGCCGGTGATATGCCCGGGTTCAAGAAAAAGCTGAAAGCCGCGCAGATCGCATCTTTAGCGAGTTATGTTCGGGGAATGTGATCAAATATTGCACCAAAGAAAAGAGGGCTTTGATTCACCCTCTTTTTCTTTTCTCAGCGTAAAATAAAGATCGATAATAAAATAGTTGAAAATATTGCGATTAACGATAAGATAAAAATACTTGGTTAAAGTCCGAATAAAATGGATGAAAAATTAAAACTTGGTATATTTATAACAGTTTTATTTATCGCTATATTTTTAACTGATTCTTTAGATAAGTTTTTACAGCCGGTATTAGATGAAAGTGATTGGTGGAATTTAGTTATCGCCGCTCCGATTTTGTTAGTGATGTTTGGAACGGGTTTTCTGATTTTTCACATCAAATCTTTAATAAAATTTGCCTTTTTCGGGGCAATTTGTTTCTTTATTTTTATTTCAACCCAGATTTATTTTACTCCGGCTGAATATAAAGAAGAGTGGAACGTATTCGGACAAAGTTGGACAGAGATCGGAAAATATTTTGGTTTGACATTTGCGGCAATATTTTTAGGAGTTCTGGTCGTTCTCAGTATCGGCGGAATTTTTAGATATATTTATAATTTGTTTTTTACCACTATAGATTCGGAATTGGCGGAATAATTAATTTTACTTTTAAGAAATAGATGTTAAAAAAAATATCAGTTTTTGCGTTATTATTATTGTTTTCAGCGGTTTGCAGTTTTGCCCAAGGTGGTGTTTCGACCGGTGAAGCCAAAACTTATACCTCAAAAAGGACAACCGGAATTGTTGATGAAAAGGCTCCAAAGGTTTTTGAAGATGTAACGATTCAAACTGCATTGCAGGGCTTTAAATGTATTTCCGGTAGTCCAACCAAAGAATATATTATCGAAACTACGGCTTGTGTAACTGCGGTCTTTGATTATGACAATGATGGTAAACCCGATATTTTTATGCTTAACGGTTCGACCATCAATGCTCAAAAAGGCAATGAGCCTGCGCCAAAATCAGCCCTCTTTCATAATCTCGGCAATTGGAAGTTTGAAGATGTAAGCGAAAAATCCGGTTTGAGCAATGATCGTTGGGGAATGGGCGTAGCAGTTGGTGACTACGATAATGACGGATTTTCTGATCTCTTTGTCTCAAATTACGGGGTTTCGCGTCTTTATCACAACAACGGCGATGGAACTTTTACGGATGTCGCGGAGAAGCTCGGTGTTGCGGTCGAAGGTTGGAATACGGGCGCAACTTTTGGCGATTATGACAAAGATGGACGGTTAGATCTTTTTGTTCCTGCCTACCTCGAATTTGATTTGGATAAACTACCGCCAAGCCCTCTGGATGTTAACAAAGGAACTTCGGTCGGACGTAACTTTTGCCAGTTTCGCGGAGAGCCGGTGATGTGTGGACCGCGCGGTTTAACCGGTGCCAAAGACCATTTATTTCATCAAAAAGAAGACGGAACATTTGAAGATGTCGGTGATAAAGTTGGCGTGACAGACGACTCAAAATACTACGGAATGTCATCGGTTTTTGTTGATATTGATGATGATAAAGACTTGGATTTGCTAGTTGTTAATGACTCTACGCCAAAACAACTCTATATCAACAAAGGCGACGGGACTTTTGAAGAAAGTGGTTATCCATCTGGTATTGCGCTCAGCGAAAACGGGCGTGAACAAGCCGGAATGGGGTTAGCGGTCGGCGACTACGACAATGATGGAAAGGTAGATTTTCATATCACTAATTTTTCTGACGATTCAAATACTTTGTATCGTAACGATGGTGATGATAATTTTACTGACATTTCTTTCCAAGCCGGATTGGGCGAACCGACTATTCCGTTTTTAGGCTGGGGAACCAGTTTTATTGATTTTGATAATGACGGTTGGAAAGATGTTTTAGTGGCTAATGGTCACGTTTATCCGGTGGTCGATAATTTTCAATGGGGAACGAGTTTTGCCCAACAAGTTCTGCTTTTCAAAAACGGAAAATCCGCCAATGGACAAATCCGGTTTGAGCGGGTCAATGCCGCGCCGAACAGCGGTTTAGCCGAATCATTTGTTGGTCGCGGAGT
>DAORIL010000265.1:0-8325 GCA_035438525.1 Pyrinomonadaceae bacterium | reverse complement strand
AAAGGGCGGAAAGGACTAAAACCGCAATTAGTGCGTAAAATTGATTATTAAAAATTGGTCTGAGGTCTTTTGCTTTTAGTTTTTGATTTGAACTCTCTGGGTTCTCTGTGTCTCTGTGGTGAAATTTTTTGAGGATAAAATTCAAGCCTAGCAATAAAATCAAAGCTACTAAATAAACCAACCAGCCCGAAAATTTATGCGAAAAACTTTCGGCTGATTGTTTGCCGTAGTAATAAGTTAGGACTCCGGTTGAGGTTACTCTGGCGGCATTAGTCACAATTGCAATCGGAATCGCCGAAAGCATTAAAAGCACGGCACGAACCCAATCAAACTTGCTTTTTTCGCGGGTGAAATACCACAAAACTAAAGCCAATGTTACCAAAGTCATTAAACTACGAATTCCGCTGCAGGCTTCAACTACTTCGAGCGCAATGATTTGAATTGAGCCAATCGGTAAAATTTCGATGACATTTCCTTTTCTATCCGCCGGAATTTCAAAGATCCGAATTCCAAAAATAGCGAGCTGCGATGCCCAAAATTGGAGCGGCATGGCAATTTTGTTAAAGATAATTTGCGGAATCGGAATAGCAAAAAGAAGTAGTAAAAACGGAACAGTTAAAAATCTTAATAGTTTAACACCCCAAAAATAAATGACTATTCCGCCAATCATCACGACTAACGAAACCCTCTGCACAAATAATTCTGCACCCAAAGTTCCGGCTAAAAGCATCAACAACGCCAACAAAATTGTGCTGCCGCCTAACCAAAATGACACATTTTTCGGTGCATTTTTTAAAGTTTCCCACTCAATCCAAATAATATAGCCAATTACAAAAGGCACCAAAAGACCGTGAGAATAATTTTCGTCCGTCCACCAATCGCGTCCAAGCTTACTCAAAACCATCGCATAGAGAAACGCCAACGTCAGTGCGACAACTAAAGGTTTCCAGATTGTTTTGAATGAAAACTCCATTATTTAAACTCTAAAAAGGTAGGAAACGAAGAATGATGCGAAAATTCCGCACTATTGAAATTGTAACAAATTTTTAATTTCTAATTTTTACTTTTTACTTGCCGCTAGGTTTTTCGATGCAAGATGAAATCAACTAGCAAACGCAAAACTTCGGTATCTTTCTCGATTTTATCCAATTCCTGACAGGCTTCGGCGTGAACTTTTTGGGCTAACTCTTGCGCCTTTTCCAATCCGTAAAGACTTGGATAAGTGGCTTTTTCCGCGACTAAATCTTTACCAGCCGTTTTACCTAAAACTTCGGTTGATTGTGTTATATCAAGCAAATCATCAGTAATTTGAAACAGTAAGCCGAGTTTTGCAGAGTAATTGGTTATTGCCTGAAATTCATTTTCAGAAGAATTGGCAATTATTGCTCCTGCCTGGGCTGAAACGGTAATCATTGCTCCCGTTTTCGATTGATGAATTCGCTCAAGTTGTTCAATCGAAATGCTTTTCCCTTCGGCTTGGAGGTCAAAATACTGCCCCGCGACCATTCCGAACGGAGTTCCTTCGGCGCGGGCGATTTCGGCAATCAGTTTGACACGAATGTCGTGCGCCAAATTTTCATCTTCGGCAATCGCCTGAAAAGCAAGAGCTTGCAAGCAATCTCCAGCCAAAATTGCTGTAGCTTCGTCAAATTTGATGTGACAGGTTTCGCGTCCGCGCCGCAAATCATCATCATCCATCGCCGGTAAATCATCGTGAATCAATGAGTAAGTATGGATCATTTCAACCGCCGCCGCCGTGCAAAGAAGTTGTGCATCATCCGCGCCAAAAATTCTTCCGACTGCCAAAACTAGTGCCGGACGAAAACGCTTACCGCCGGCAAAAACGCTCCACCTGATCGCTTCGTGAAGCTCTTTCGGTTCTGTTTCAGACGAAGGAATAAGCTCATTGAGAGTTTTATCCGTCAATTCCCGACATTCTGTAAAAAAATTATCCAAGCTACCCATAATTTGAAATTTTTCTAAGAGTATAGCGTTTTGCAATAAAAACATCCACAATACAATTTGACTATGACATTGTTTTTCAATATAATTTGAGTTTTTCGACTAGCAACGATAGATTGCTAAGGACGAAGGAGATAACAATCAAATGACTACTGCAATCATCAGAACAGGCGGAAAACAATTTAACGTCGAAGCCGGACAAACTTTACGAGTGCCTTCAATTGCTGACAAAAAAGAAGGTGATAAGGTTGATATTGAAGCTCTTTTAGTCGCTAACGGCAGCGAAATTTCGCTTGGCGGAGCAACTGTTAAAGCAACGGTTCTCGGACACGGGCGTGCTGATAAAATCATTGTTTTCAAGAAAAAACGCCGTAAACAATACAAACGTAAACAAGGTCACCGTCAAGGTTTTACCGAAATTAAGATTGAAAAAATTTAAGTTTAGAGGAGAATGGTCTTTGGTCTTTGGTCTTTGGTCTTAGTTTTCTAAATCCAAAATCCAAAATCCAAAATCCAAAATCGAAATATGGCTCATAAGAAAGGTGTAGGTTCATCCAGAAACGGACGCGATTCAAACGCGCAGAGATTAGGTTTAAAGAAATTCGGTGGCGAAAAAGTTCTCGGCGGAAATATTTTAGCCCGTCAACGCGGAACTAAATGGAAACCGGGCAAAAATGTCGGAAAAGGAAAAGACGACACTCTTTTTGCGCTTATCGAAGGCTTTGTTAAATTTGAAAACAAAGGTCAAAAAGGCAAATTTATCAGCGTTTATGCTGAAGGTGCCGCCGAATTAGCTCCGAAAGCAGCTTAATTCAAGAGGCAGTTCGATTTACCTTAAAATTTGTAAATAAAAAACGATGTTGACAATTGCTGTCGGCATCGCTTTTTTTGTTTGGATTAAAGATATTACTTAATGTTAAACCAGCTATTATGAAAATCTACTACAGAAGTCCCTTGGGGCGAGGCAATTCTGTGGCACATAGTAGCAGTTTCCATTTTCCAACTACAAAAAGTCAGCACAGTTAAAACTCCAATTCTATATGAAGCATTGATTGATTTGTTTTGAGAGTCCATCATTATATCCACGATCATCTTTGCTCCGTTTTGTTTTTCCCGCGCGATGAAATTCTTAAATTCTGCTTGAGCCGTTTCACTCGAAGAATAAGAGGCGATGCAATAGATTATGTCGGCATTTTTGTCTTTGCTGCCATACATTGCTTTGGCTTCGCCGCCCGAATTTTGAAAAGTTTTTTTGTCAGGACTGTCCGCCGCCGGAAAAGTGCTGAGATGTGTAAATCTTCCTACCTGTTTTTTTATCATAAAGACCGCTGCTAATTCTTCGTCCCCAAAGATTGTTTTGGGTTTATCGGCTGGAGTTGATTTATCACTTGGAGTTGGTCTTGAATTTACCGGATATGGAGTGCTGGGTTTATTAGTATTTTCGACTCTCGCAACATTCGTCTTTGCAGAATACACCAAATAACCAATCGCCACGGCACCGATAAACAATCCGCCAACTAAAACCAAAGCGGCAAGCCCTCCTAAAATCAAATACAGGTTATTTTTTTCTTTTTTGGGTGCAGCCGCTGCATAATTTATCTGTCCCCCTAATGTTTCCGCAGTTTTTTGGGGTAAGACCTGATTGATAGGCGAATCTAATCTAAAATTGCATCGCACACACAACTGTGCAGTTAAGGCATTTGCCAGACCACAGTTTTTACACATCTGATAATTCATAGTTTTTCTCCTTCTTATAATTCACCGCATTTGACGAAATTGGAAAAGTATTTCCTTTCTTCAAGACTCATTTTTTCCTTTCTTAAATGATAGTTTTTGCTCTAATTTTTCGCATTAAATTAAGTGAGGTTAAAAACAACCTCGAAATTATATTTATTTAAGTTGAGGTAAATTATGGCTACTACTTTTAAAATTAAAATTACACCGAATGATATTTTGGTTAAAGATCGTCCGTCTTTCGACCTAAAAATAAATAGCTCAGGGTTAATCTTTACCGACTATTCATGGTCTTGTTTGCCGGGTTACATAGGGGCGGTTTCGGGAGTTGCTGATTTTATGAAGGCAAAAGACCTCCCGCTTTTTACTCTTTGGCGCAAAGAATTCAGTCAGTTTGATGAAAAGGGGGAAAATTGTATCTACGGCATCTTGTATCATCTCAGTCCAGACTCTATTGTCGGCGCGACTGGTCATGCGATTATGGATTATTCGGGATACACCCTCAAAAAAAGATTAGAAGGAACAAAAAATTTCATCCAAATACTGAAAGCAATTTTCACCGACGGAGGAAGGAAAATTGACACAAAATGGGAGTTAATTGAAAAGTATTAAAATTTGCCTCAATCCCGCAACCAATGTCTAAAATTGTCAAATATCATTTCACCAAATTTGACGGAATCGGAAACTGATTTCCTTTTTTCGGCACTCGATTTGCCATTGCTTTACCTTCGGCTGTGGTCCACGGCTGACCGTAGAAAAACGAGGTTGAAGCACCGGTCAATCTTCCATCCAAAAGACTTCCACCTGTTGGGATTTCGATATCAATCAAAAATGTGTTGTAGCCAAGATTGATATTTCCGCGTTGTTCGGGATGCAATTCGGGCATTCCGTCTGCGCCTACTTTCCAACGGATCGTGCGCCAAACGACATTATCTTTGCCAATCGTGCATTCCCAATTTCCTTTGTAATCTTCCAAAGCCGGACGATTTTCGCGTGTCTTTCGCCAGGTTATCGGCAAACTAGTTTTTACCATCTGGAAACGAATTTTTTCTTCATAGGGCAAACCGGCTTTGTATTTTGGCGAAAGACGGTCCTGGTAGATTTCCTGATAAAAGAATTCATATTTTGAAACAGCTTGAGTAGCATACGGCAAAGGTCCCGGCATCGGCACGGATTTTCCATTGACTGTGCAGGCAACTTCACCGTGCGGCGGGACTACGCCTTCTTCGCTTGGAGAAAGGCTAAAGTGCAACTCAATCAAATTTTCACCGCTTCTATCCGGACGTTGGCTAACATCAAAATATGGAATGTAGCCCGTCGGACGCAGAAAAATAAAGGCAACCGCTGCTTCATTGTGACGATTGATAACGTAACGCGGCGGTTCTGTGCCGGGTTGTTGTCCGCCGGGAACTCGTGAAATAGAGCGAACATCAATTTTGTAAGTGCGGACAAGTTTCTCTTCCTTTGTATCGCCGTTGACCGTAAACACTTTGACCTCAAATTCACCTGTCTCTTTGGTTGCAGATTTGCCTTGCCAACATTCGGCGGTTCGCATAAAACTTTCGTCCACATCATTTGCGGATTTGCGATAAACCCAGGTTTCGCAACGAGTTGAAAAAACTTGTCTGCCCGCTTTGGACACAACAAAATTCAATCCGCTTCCGTTGGGATAGTTGCCAATGACGCGCACCCAATATTTGAGAGTCCAGCCCATTGCTACGGGAGCATTATTGACACCTGTATTTTCGCTGACTGCAAAAGATTCAAACCAGGTAAAGCCATCGTCAACCACATCTTGGCGCGATTGTGAAAAGGCGGTCAAATTTAGAAAAATAATGGCGCAGATGATTAGAATTGTGTTTTTCATAGTTGATTAATTTTTTCTTTTTCGCGTTCGTTTTCTGCGTTCAATAGTTTCGATTGAAATTTCGTTTTTGCTTGCTTTTGTAGATTTACGCTTTCTAAAGTTAGAATTTGCATCTAATTCAGGAATCGCTGTATAACCTTTCGTCTTTCGTCTTTTGTATGTGGTGTCGTTGACTCCGCCTTCTTTGTAGGCAGTTTTGCGTTTGCGAGAATTAGTTATTTGCAATTCAGGTTGGTCGCCTGTTGAAGTTAAAATCTTATGCTTTGTTTTAATCTTTCGCGGACTCGGCGTGGGTAGGGGTAAAAGGTTGTTGTTTGCTTCAGCTACGATTGGACGAAACACAATCATTGAAAATACGAATGTTGCAATGATTGTTGCGATGATGATTGTGTTTGGATTTTTCATTTTAGTTTTCTCCTTTTTGAATCGAATATAATTTAACGATTTCTCTTTCGAGAGCGTTTTCTTCGCTCAACTGTTTCCATTGAAACTTCGCTTTTGCTCGCTTTTCTTGTCGTTTTCGAGCGAATATTACTATGTGGGTAATAATCTTGCATAATTCCGTTGGGCTTCTTTCTTGTTACTTTTTCTGCTCCATCTGTATCATCAAAAATTATAGATGACTTTGATTTCCTTGCCTTTATCTTATCAATGCCAACTTCTTTTGGATTGTATTGGGCTGATTTTCGGCGTGGACGTTTGCGTCGTTGTGTTTCTATGCTTAGACCTGATACTTCTGTAAAACCTTTTGGATTCCTGGGTTTGATTTTCGTAGTTTTGACTTTCCCTTTCACCCGGTCAATTTCGGGATGCCATTGTCCAAAGGCATTATTTGCTAAAATCAGCATAAAAACTGTGACTAAAATTAAAGTTACTTTTCTCATAGTCTTATCTCCTTTTATTTATTATGGTTTTTTCTTTCTCGGAAAGTTTCGGACAGGAGGTTTAGGCGCGGGAGTCGCTACTTTTGCAGGCGAACTATTAATAACCGTTCCGCTATTGGTTGGAGTTGGTTGAACGGTCGAGTCGGTCGTTACTTTTGCAGGTCGGCGGCGCGGATTTGCTCCTGTTTTCGGTTGCGGTTGTCCCATTGTCGTCGTTGTCCGACTACTTTCACTTATTGAGACGGTTGTGTTAGTTGGCGGATTTACCTGTTTTGGAAAAGGTTTTCTCGCACCAATTTTGGGTTGTTCTTGAGTTGTAACAGTAGTTTGTCCGGCAGTTGAAATATTCATATCAGTTTGCGGTTGAATGCTTTGATTACGCGGAGTCTCGCTATTTGTTGTGGCTTCAGTCGGGCGTGTGCCTGTGCTTCCGCCGGTGCTTGAACTACTGTCATTTCCAATCGTCCATTTTTGTCCTATGCCAAAAACTTTTCCCTCACGGCAAGTCGGATCGCTCGGTTCAAAAACTTTGCTTTCAATTTTCGAAGACCATTTCGCTCCGCGTCCGTTTGGCAAATATTCATAGCCAATCTTTATCTTGGTAATGTCATCCCCGTTGGCGTCCGTCAAACTAAGCGGGGTTCGTGCAAGCGCATTATCTTCCTGATTAATCGTGCAGGTTTGCTCTGGTAAACATTCAGTTTTGGCAACATTATCGTCCTTCCAATGATCGGATGATTTATTGTAAAAACTA
The DNA here is from genome assembly GCA_035438525.1 of Pyrinomonadaceae bacterium. GTDB lineage: Bacteria > Acidobacteriota > Blastocatellia > Pyrinomonadales > Pyrinomonadaceae > JAIBCC01. Next base: position 1,124 of record DAORIL010000265.1, on the reverse strand, counting down.
ACTTCTCTGAATCTGATCTTTTCATTACGTCCGTTGGTAATTTTGATGGAAACATTTTTGCAGCTGCCCGAATCACCGGAAGTATTGTTCGCCGAATCATTGGCGGTCACAACCCAATCCGTTCCGCTGCCATAACTTCTTCCGGCATTGCATTTAGGGCTATTTGGATGAAACTCCTGGCTTTCGTAACTTATTGACCAGGGTCCTTGATAACTGTTTGAAGTTCTGAACTCAAAAATAACTTTGGTGATACTGTCGCCCTCAGAACCTTGTAAGTCCTGTTGAGGCATACTGCAATTACTTTGATTTGGAGAGCAATAATTAAACGGAATCGTTTCAGTTTTCCAATCGGTCTCATCTCTGTTATAAAACTTAACCTTGATAATTTGGATAAATTTATTCGTGCCGTTTCTGTAGGAAAACCTAATATTTTTACATGAATCGCCAAATTCAATGGTCGGCTTAAGGATATTAGCTTCAACTTTTTGATTGTTAATAAAAAGAATTCCCATTCCAAAAGCGATTAAAACTGCCACGATGATAAAAGCTACAGGTTTCATTATTATTTTTCCTTTTTGCTTAGCAATATAAACCTAGTTGGCTGAAAAGTATTCAAAAAATTCTCAAAGAGTTCTCAAAATTAGATGGACGATGAATTTTCACCGCTCATCCGCTTTTGGATTGAATGAATTTAGTATTTCTCTTCCGGCGCGGGTGTTTTCTTCTTTCTACTTTATAAAAATCGTTAGCCAAAACGCTGTTTGGTGCCTTTGCTTTGATTTTGTCAATTCCGACTTCCTTGGGATTGTATTGAGCAGCATTCCTTTGTCGCTTTGGTTTTCGCCTAACCAACAAGTCCGATCCTCCGCCTCCTTCTTGATAATTTGTAGGATGTTTGGCTCTGATTTTTCTAATCGGTTCACGTGTTGAGGTTGGAACAGCTCTTATCTTTCGCGGAGTCGGGTTTGCCGAAGGTTCGATATTGCTGCTTGCCTCGGTAGCGGTTGGTTGAAATGCAAACATTGTAATTCCAAATGCTGTGATAATGGTTGCAATGATTGTTACATTTGCTTTTTTCATTTTGTTTTCTCCTTTAGTTTTATTATCTTTGATTAGCTCTAACA
>DAORIL010000264.1:0-8352 GCA_035438525.1 Pyrinomonadaceae bacterium | reverse complement strand
TTCCGCCTGCTCCGGCGCGGCTGACCGAATAACGATATGTAGTTCCTTCGTTTAGTGCGTAAAGCGTAAAAATTTCATTAAACACACCCACCCGCCACCCCTCCACCCATCGCGGATGGTCAATGTGTTCAACAGTAGCGAGTCTTTCGGCAATATCGGCAATTTGAGGCTGAATATAAAATCCTTTTTCTTGTAATTTAGTGCGGGCGATATCAATTGTATTATGGACATAAAATTTTCCGACGTTAACGATTTCGGGTGTCACAACTCCTGGGTGCGTCGAAGTGTAATAAGCAACTTCGGCTAAAGACCCATCCCGCTCAATTGGATATTGCACAACTAAAGGCATAAAAAGCTGATTGGTGTTGTTATCCGTGATCGTTACCGCAGTATTTACGCCATTTGCCCGTAAAATTCGGACAGTGACAGATTTTCCATTGGTCGAATTGGTCGGAAACTGCATTCCTTTTTCGAGAAAAATAGTTTTAGTCAACACGACAAAATCAATTTGCGATGTTTTCCAATCATAAAACGCCACCCGCAAAACATCTGTTGCCATAAAACTATCGGTAATAGCAGTTGTGATCGGACGAGTTTGCATTAAACGTTTGGCTTCGGCAATTTTACTTTTCAATTGACCCATACTCATTGTTTGGGCAGTCGGATAAGAGGTCGAAAAAAAAGGCGTGGCAGTTGGCGTAGGTGCAGGCGTTGGCGTTGCGAACGGGCGCGGAGTTACTATCGGAGTTGGCGAAGGTGTCGGCAAATTATTGGTAACAACTATAACTTTTGGCGAAGGGGTTGGAGTCGGTGTATAACCTGAATTACCGCCAACCACAATTACACGGGGACGAGTCGGCGTTGGCGACGGCTGAACAATTTGGGTAAAAACAGTTATTACTGAACACGCGAAAATCAAGAAACTTAGAAATAGTGTTTTTTTCATTGAACCTCTAAAAGGGAAATTAACTACAGGAGAGAACACTCAAACGATGAGTTTTCGGCACGGCACTTTTAACCATGCGCGTTTATAGATTCGCTCAAAAGGTAAATGGTTGTCAAATACATTTGAGAAAAAATTATAGTATCCATAATGAATGGTTATAGCAGGTTTGGATTTGTTATGGAAAAGAATTTACGATACAAATAATTGGACGAGATTTTTATGAAGAAATTATTTGGAACAGATGGAATGCGTGGAGAAGCTGGAGTTTTTCCGCTTGATGCAAAAACAATTGAGATTGCGGGATGGTCTCTGGCACGACAATTCAAGGAAAAACTTAATAAAACTCCGCGCTTTATTACCGGCAGAGATACCCGCGAATCGGGCGAATGGATTGAAAAAGCCTTTCATGATGGGGCAATTGCCGGCGGTGCACATTGCGAATCTGCCGAAATTATTACTACTCCAGGCGTGGCTTTTTTAACTAAACATTTCGATTTCGATGCAGGAATCGTTATCAGCGCATCTCATAACCCTTTTCATGACAACGGGATCAAGATATTTTCCCCAACCGGAAAAAAGCTTGAAGAAGCTACCGAAAGAGAAATTGAAAAAGATATTTTTGAAAGTCAAAGAACGCAAATTGAATGTCATAAGTCGCAGGTTAATTCTCATCGAGCCGCCGAGTATCAAAATGCGTATCTTGATTATTTAGCGGATGGCTTTAAAGATTTACGGCTCGAAAATTTCAAAATCGTGGTGGATTGCGCCAATGGAGCGAGTTCAAATCTTGCGCCACGACTTTTTGAACGGTTTGGCGCAACAGTTATTGCCATTCACAATTCACCTGATGGTAAAAATATTAATCATGATTGCGGTTCAACTCATATTGAAAGTTTGTTGGAAAAAGTTGTTGCGGAAAAAGCTGATTTTGGAGTAGCTTTTGACGGAGATGCTGATCGCTCTTTGTTTGTTGACGAAAAAGGAAATTTTGTGGACGGAGACGCGACACTGTGGGCAATGGCTCAACTTTTGCAATCGCACGGAAAATTAAATAATGATACTGTGGTCGCAACGGTAATGAGTAATATTGGTTTAGAAGCTGCGCTAAACTCTAGAAATATCAAGCTTTTGCGAACATCTGTTGGTGATAAATATGTTTTGCAATCGCTCCTCGAAACAAATTCTTCGGTTGGCGGAGAACAATCAGGACACATCATTTTCCCAGGCAAAAGTTTGGTTGGCGATGGAATGATGACCGCGCTCTTTTTGCTCGAAGTTTTGTTTGAAACAGAAAAGAGTTTATCAGAAATTACTGCCGGATTTACACGATTTCCGCAAATTTTGGTCAACGTCAAAGTTAAAGAAAAACGTCCGTTTGAAGATGTGGCAAAAATTGTTGAGGCTTCTAATCAGGTTGAAGCTGAACTTGGGACAAAAGGTCGTTTATTGCTTCGATATTCAGGAACGGAAAATCTCGCAAGGGTAATGATCGAAGGTGAAAATCAAAACGACATTGAGCGTCAGGCAAATTGGTTGGCGAATGTTATCAAAGAGGCTCTAAGCTAAATGTTCATAGTTCTTTACCGTTGGAAAATCAAGCCGGAAAAAGAAGGGCAGTTTATCAAGGCGTGGTCAGAGGTGACTGCTTATTTTCTAAAAAACTGGGATTCACTCGGTTCTCGTCTGCATCGGGGAAATGATGGTGTTTTTTACGCTTATGCACAATGGAAAACGGCGGCAGATCGCGAAAATGCGTTTGAAAATGCCGTGAAATCATCTGCCGGAGAGCAAATGAAAGAAGCCATTGAAGAAAGCTTTGAGCCGATTATTCTTGAGAAATTGTCCGACTATTTAATTCTTCCCAAAAAATTATAAAAAACTTTAATAATCTACTTGCGTTTTGGACTTCAAACAAGCTATCATTTATTTAATTGAGACGGTTGGTGAAACCTCCGTCTCTAGTGGTCGCTGGGGTGAGGACGGTGACTACGGATTGGCAGAAGCGGTGCACTTCCACGTTGCTACTTCTGCTTTAATTGTTTTAAAGCCAAAAAATCCTCTTTCAAATGACATAATCCCAATCTTTGCGGTAAATTTATATGAATGAATAGAACCGTCAAAGTTGCTTTAAAAAGCCATCCGCATCAATACGAAATCCGAATCGGAAACAATTTATTATCCAAGAGCGGAAATTGGGCAAAATCTTGTCTGTCTGCATCTGCCAAAAAAATCGTTATTATTTCTAATCCGAAAGTTTTTTCGCTATATGGTGAAAAGGTAGTCGCCAGCCTGAAAAATGAAGGATTTGAAGTTTTGATTCATAAAATTGGTGACGGCGAAAAATATAAAAGCCTACGGACACTAGAAAAAACGCTTGAATTTTTAAGCCGTAATCAATTAAAACGAAGTGATGCCGTGATTGCTTTAGGTGGCGGCGTAGTTGGCGATTTGACTGGATTTGCTGCGTCGGTCTATTTGCGCGGAATTGCTTTTTTGCAGATTCCCACTACGCTTTTATCAATGATTGATTCTTCAGTTGGCGGAAAAACAGGCGTGAATTCCGATTTTGGCAAAAATCTAATCGGAACTTTTCATCAACCAAACGGCGTTTTGATTGACATTGAAACTTTAAAGACTCTACCACGGAGAGAATTGACGGCGGGATTTTGCGAAGCCGTGAAACAAGGAGCAATTGCTAATCAAGAACTTTTTGATCAAATTTCGGATTTTCTCAAAATATATTCACCAACCCAATTCAAAAAATATTTTTCCGACCCGACTTTTCTAGCGAATTTAGAAAAATTAATTGCTTCACAAGTCGCTTTTAAAGCTGAAATTGTCAAAGGAGATGAGCGCGAAAATCTTGATAAAATGAGCAATCGTTCGCGCAAAATCCTCAATTTTGGTCACACGGTCGGACACGCTCTCGAAAAGGTTACAGATTACAAATATTTCAAACACGGTGAAGCCGTCGGCATCGGAATTTTAATTGCCGGAGAAATTTCAAAAAGAGTTGCAAAATTTGTTCAAAATGAATTAAACTTGTTAAACGATGTTGTCGAATTGACAGGAAATCTGCCAAATTGCGAAAACATTCAGACGGAAAAGATTATCGAAGCATTTGAGTTTGACAAGAAAAATGTTGGGGACAATTTGCAATGGATTTTGTTGGAAAAGATTGGACAGCCAATAATTTACCCAAATTCGAAGATTCCAAACTCGATAGTTATTCAATCAATAGATCAAGTCATAAGGAAATAATCCCCCTGCTCCTGAGTCTTAATAAAAATGGAGTTTGTGTAGATGAATAGTGATTATCGAAGAACAGAAAGAGGAAGTGCCGGAACAAAATTTTTATTTTTTCTGGTTGTAGCATTTTTAATTATAAATGCCGGAATCAATTTTATTCCGGTTGCATACAATGGTGAAAATTTTAAACAGGAAATAAATGCAGCGGTTATGCAAGGGTTGTTGGTGCCTCCAACCACCGGAACGCCGGTTGATATAACAAAGAAAAGAATAGCCTCGTTAATTAAGACAAATGATATTCCTGAAAATGCTTATGTTGAGGTTAAACAACTGAATGGTGTGCTTCAAGCCCGAGTAGCTTTTAATAAACAAGTTCATATTTTGCCTTTTGGTCTTTATGATTACAATTACCAATTCGACCATACGTCCAACTCACGCGGTTTTTTAACGGAAAGTTCTATTAAGTAATTTAGTTGCAGAATCAAAAAAACTTTTAAATAGCTAAAGCTTGCTGAACTTTTAACGGCTGAATTTGAATCAAAGATGGTGAAGCGTCTGCAAGCCATGTGGTTGGGCAAACTCCACAGGTGGTGCATTTTTCAACTGCAGGACAGGGCTTTGAAGAAAGACTTGCCTGCGATTTTTCGTGTTCTTCTTTCAAAAATTCAAACGATAATCCAGAATCAACAATTGACCACGGCAAAAATTCTTCGTAACGGCGGTCGCGTGAGATGTGAAACGAATCGTCAAAATTCAATTGACGCATTGCTTCTTTAATATTTCCGCCTATTTTTGCGGCGTGTTCGATAACTTTGCCAACAGTTCTATCGCCCGAAGAAAATAAGGCTTGTTCATGCGCGATTTTGGCGGACATAAACCGAACTTCGACATTTGGAATTTTACTCAGTCCTTTGCAGACGTATTTGATTTTTTGTTTCAACTCTTTTTCGTGACAAATTGCATCCCATTGCAAAGGGGTGTTTGGTTTCGGCACAAATCCGTTTAAACTTGGAATGATTTTTCCAGCTCGCCCGAACTTCTTACCTGCCAATAACATTCGGTCTTTAATTCGTTCGACAAGAACAAACATTTCGTCCAAATCTTCCTGTGTTTCAGTTGGCAGACCGACCATCATATAAAGTTTGATGGTCAACATTCCACGGTCAAAAATCGAACCGCAAATGTCCACAATTTCGTCATTGGTCAGATTTTTATTGATGACGCGGCGTAATCTGTCCGAACCTGTTTCGGGGGCAACGGCAATTTGTTGGTCTTTTGATTCAACCAAAGCGTCAAGCAATTCATCGGAAATTTGGTCTAATCTTAAAGACGAAACCGTGATTCGATAATCCATTTTCCGAAGTTCGCTCAAAATCGTCGAAATTTCTGGATGATCGCAAACTGCGGTTGAAACCAATCCGATTTTATTAGTTTTGCCACGCCATTCCGCAGCTTTTGCCAAAATATCTTTGGCAGGAACAACGCGAGGCGGATAATAATTGTAGCCAGCCCAACAAAAACGGCAGCCTTGCGAACAACCGCGCGAAATTTCGACCAACAATCTATCGCCCATTTCGGCATCCGGCGACCAAACCGAAGTCGAAGGGCAAAAAACGTCTTGATTCAATAAAAATTCTTTGAGTTCATTTTCACCGCGCTTCATTGCTCGTCGAAGCGTCCCTTCTTTCGGATTATTACTCGCTAACGCACGTCCAACTCGTTTCGGCACACCAATTTGTTTCGGCAGATAATCGAAAACTGTTCCGTCTTGGTTGTAAATCACATCGTAAAGACTGGGAACATAAAATCCGCGTCCAAATTTGGCTAAATTAAGTAAAATCTCGTCTTTATCACCGCTTGCGAGGATTGTATCAATCAACTGGTGCGCGAGAATTTCGCCTTCGCCAACTGCGATAACATCTGTAAACTCAGCAATTGGCTCAGGATTCAAAAACGAAGCTGCGCCGCCCATGACGACCAACGGATGAAAATGATTGCGTTTTTCCGCCCAAACCGGAATATTTGAAAGCTGCAGCATTTTTGCCATATTCAGATAGTCCGTTTCAAACGAAATTGAAAAGGCGACGACATCAAAATCCTTGATCGGAGTTTGGGTTTCAATTGATAAAAGCGGTGTGCGGGATTTTTCGTATTCTTTTAGTTCAAAATCATCGGGTAAAAAAACTCTTTCACAGGAAACTTCGGGAATTTGATTAAAAAGCTCATACATTGTGTGCATTCCGAGGTTTGCCATCCCAATCTTGTGAGTGTTTGGATAGCACAAAGCCACGCGGAGTTCTGCGCCACGTTTGATAATGTAGCCTTCTTCGCTGGCGAGTTTCTGTTTGTAGCTTTCGACAATTTTTTTACTCATAAAGACAAAGAGATAGTTTACCAAAAAGTAAGGATTAAAGACAATAAGGGTTATGTTTTCTCAGTTTTAATAAAGCTAAGTTTAATAATTGAGACAGCTAATCTCCAAAATCCAGATCAAGTGTCATTTTGTAATCATTTGCCATTGACGGATGTCCGTGAGCGAGCGAAACTTCGATTCCTTTGTGATAGGTTTCAATGGCTTTTTCGCGTAAACCTTTCTTTTCGTAGGCTTTGGCTAACATTCCGTAAGCGTTGCCTTCGTCGTCAGCGAGGTAGAGATAATTTTCGAGGAGGGCAATTACTTCGTCGGTTTCTCCAATCTTTTCGTATTCTTTTGCCAAACCAAACATGACCATTGTGTTTCTTGGTTCAACTTGCAGCATTTGTTTAAAAACTTCTATTCGACTTTGCATATTGTGAATAGTTTAAAGTTTTAACCGCAAAAATCAAAATGCACTTACTCAATATAATCAAAATCGTGACCTCGTTCCTGTGGCGCAAGATGATTAGCATTGATAATTCGGACGCAATGGTTGTAGCGCAAAACTGCGTTGTCATTTTGGTCGGAACTTAGTGATTCGGCTTTATCAAACCATTCCATTGCCTGTCGAAAAAGTTCAAAAACGGTAGCTTCCGAACCGGATGCACCTTTTTTCAAAATAGCTTTGGCACGGCGTTCATAAACGATTCCGGTGTAATAGGCTTTTTGAAATTCGTCCGAAAGTTTGGCTAAATACGTCTGAATCTGTGAATCACCGACCGAATAATCCCGATTTAAGCGGTCAGTCATCGCCAAAATAATGATGACCAAAGCCTCTTGGTTATCTGGTTCAACCTCTAAAATGTCCAAACAAATACTTTGTGCCGCGCTTGGTTCATTCAACAAACGATACTGTTTAGCTTTTTCCAAAGCTGCCGGGATTGCTTCTTTTCCTAGTTGCTTTAATTCAAACATAATATTAGTGGTGAGTGGTGAGTGGTGAATGGTGAGTTTTGTCTTTTCACTAATCACTCACCATTCACCACTCACCACTAAATCATTTTTTGCGAAATATCTTCAAAAACTTTTTGATCGGATCGTAAAATTCATCTACAACTCTTTCTTTCAAAGGAATAATTGCGTTGTCGGTAATCTTGATTTCTTCGGGGCAAACCTTGGTGCAGCATTTGGTAATGTTGCAATAACCGATATTTGCTTCGTCTTTTAAATCTTTCAAACGGTCATCGGTATCAATCGGATTCATCTCCAAATTTGCCGTATAAAGCAAAAACCTCGGTCCGATAAATTCTTCGTGTTTGTGATGGTCGCGCAAAACGTGGCAAACATCCTGGCAGAGAAAACATTCGATACATTTGCGAAATTCCTGCACGCGGTCAACGTCTTGTTGCTGCATTCGCCAGGTTCCGTCTTCGGCATCCGCAGGACGCGGTTTGAATTTTTTGATGCGCTTTTTAACTTCGTAATTCCACGAAACATCGGTTACTAAATCTTTTTTCAGCGGAAAAGTTTTCATTGGTTCAACGGTAATCGGTTCTTCTAAAGGCAGAGTGTTCATCCGCGTCATACACATCAATTTCGGCATTCCGTTTATTTCCGCTGAACACGAACCGCATTTGCCCGCTTTGCAATTCCAACGACAAGCCAAATCGCCTGCTTGTTCGCCCTGAATCTGCAAAACTGCGTCTAAAACCACCATTCCATCGGAAATTTCGGTGTCGTAAGCCTTAAATTCGCCACCGTCATTGTTTCCGCGCCAGATTTTAAAGGTCGCTTTTGCCAT